>JACPYM010000071.1 GCA_016196035.1 Acidobacteriota bacterium
AGCGGCATGTGGCACATGCCGCTCCTACCGGAGCTAGGGGGAAATGGGTTGCGGCAGCTATAAACAGGCCGCTCCGACGGAGCTAAGTTACCAACACCCGCTAAAGCAAAACGCCGGAATCAGTGCTGAATCCGGCGTGCGCTTGGCGGCCTCACAACGCGACACGTTCTTGCAGTACCTCCAGCGCCAGCGCATTGATGCTCTTCCCTTGCGGAGCGACCGCTTGAAATCAGCGCGGAGTTCCTTGAGATTCATTCCGTAACCGTCAACGCCGCAGTCGAAGGCCAAGCATCTCACCACGGAAGAGGTCGCATTCCGCGTCGTACTCAATCTTCGCGTGGGAATCGTCAAGTGTCATTACGTTTATGGCTCAACTCCATGTTGTTCCAGCCACTTTCGGATGCTGGCAACCGCGTCCTTGTTCGTGTTGAGCAACCGCCCTGACAACCTTTGCACAGAAAACGCTCAGCGAATCCGTGGGCGCACATTGAGGAAGAGCATGCAAAAGCCGGGACGATGGCAACATTTCACCTGTACAGTTGTCATAACAGCCAGAACTTCATGTAGAAGGTAGAGAACAGAAGTGAAGCAAGGAAGGCGAGTAGCGCCCCAGGTACTACAACTTGGAACTCTTGTGGCATGTCTTTGGTTACGGTGAACGCCAAGTAACTGGAGATGAGGGTGATCACCGTTGGCAAGATGCTGGCAATAGTTGGAGAGGAACTCGCTCCAATGAAAATTCCGATTGTCGCGCCAAAGGCCGCGAATACACCGATGAAAACGGACGTGCGCCAAACCTCTGACTTTGCGAAGCGATTATAGAACCACGCGACTGCAACGACCAGCACGGTGCAGACAACGCCGACAGGCAACAGTAGCCAAATAGCCTTGAGCACTGCATTGATGGTATGGGTAAGGTCGCTCATAGTTTCATTTCGGCATCAGTTGTATGCGCTCTTGACGGGCAATCTCGGTAACAACCCAGTTACATTCTTTCTTGTACTTGTCCAGGTAGTCATTGTAGATGTCCATGTATTCTCCCTTTTGCTCAGACTTCTCTAGTTCGTCCACTACGAACCCATGTGACTCCACATACTCATCTTGCTTTATGGTTCCTATCGACCTTTGCTTTTCAAGTTCCTTGTCATATTTCCTCAAGGTGAGCAGGTATCTCATCAGGGCATGGTTATATTTTGCTTCAAGTGGCTGTTCGCGAAAGTGCTCCAGTTGCTGGCGAAAGCGACGCAGATCCGACAGATAAGAAGGATCGCTTTTAGCCGCAGGAACCGCAGGGTACTGTGATTCAAGTATTTTCGAGGAAAGCGACTGTTCGCGAATGTAATCCAGTTGCTGGCGCAAGCGACGTAATTCCGATGGCGAAGAAGAAGATTCAACCTTAACTACAGGAGATGATGGCTGTGGGACTGGCGGTATAACGGGGGCGGGCATCTGCTGACCATTTTGAGTTACGCTATCCACAGGCATAACCGGGTAATTGGGATGGTCATCGTTTGAACCTTGAGAGCTTACGACCACGCCAGTAATTATAACTGCCGCCACTAGCGCTCCGACAATTAAGCTTCGCGTAGAAACAATAAAACTCATGGTTGTGTTTTTTGCGGTTTCACCATCCTGCCGCTCAACGCCAGAATTCAGATGTTGGGCAAAAGGTAAAACCCGATCCAGTTCTTCCGCGCGGTGTTTAGTTTCAAAGGTCCCAATAGACCCAATGGCTTTCATCGCGAAGGTGAATGTCGAAACCGTTGCCTAAGCACGTCAGCATACTAGCCTTTGCGACACCGAAACCAATTTCGGCAGCACCAATGCCGGCACCAACAAAGGCCGCAGCGGCACCCGCAATCAAGCCGGCTTTAAGTGCTTGGTCAAAGCAACTTCTCGCCTTCGCTTCATCTGGCCTTCTCCGCGCTCTTCATCCCAAATGCGTTGCATGAGTTCTCTGGCCGCTTTGCCTTTAACCCGCAAGCGCGGCAGTTTCCGCTTGAGTTCTTGCTCGACATCTTCCGCCGTCAGCGGTATCTTCGGCAGTTTCACTATCCCTTGCGCCGCCAACTCCAGTAGTTCTTTGTCGTAGTCCACTACAGATGTTGGCGCGGGCGCAACCGGGACGAGCCGGGCAATGGCGCGATTGTGCTCTTTGATCGTGATGGCTTGGCCTTGCCGCACTTGTTGTAGGTAGTGCGAGAGTTGCTTTTGCAGTTCTGTTACGTTGACGCTTGGCATGGTTACTCGTATTCCTTTCCGCTTGGCGATGTTACACCCTCAGTCATTCAGCCAAAGGTGGTTCAGCCTGCTTCAGTGCCACCATAACATACATAACATTCATCGCTGCGCCTGCTGCGCCCCCTGCGAATGGCTATGTCCGCTAAACGCATTCAAAACCCGATTCGGCAACAACCCCAAATAAAACGTCCCCGCCAGCGTCAGCGCCACCGCCAGCGCCGCCGCCGCACTCACGCGCGGTTTCGTAAAGCCCGGTGCCAGCGGACGGAAGAACATCACCACGATCGGGTAAATGTAGTAGTAAACCGACACGATGCTGTTCAGCACCGCCGCCACTACCAGCCAATGCAGCGCCGGCGAAGCATCCCACGCCGATTTGAACACGTAGAACTTGCCGATGAACCCAGCCGTCGGCGGAATCCCCGCCAGGCTCAGCAAAAAGATCGCCAGCGGAAAGCTCAGCGCCGGGATTTCAAAGCCTACGCCGGCATAATCGTTGATCTCGGTTTTGACATCGCCCGCGCGCGCCAGCATCTGAATCACGGCAAACGCGCCCAGGTTCATCACCGTGTAGGTCAGCATGTAAAACGCGACCGGCGCGAAATCCAGCGTCAGGAAACCGACCAGCGCGTAACCGGCGTGCGCGATGGAGGAATAGGCCAGCATGCGCTTGATGTTCTTTTGCGAGATGGCGATCACGTTGCCGATGGTCATCGTCAGCACCGCAATCACCGCCAGCGCGCTCACCCAATTGCCGTGCAACTGTGCGCCCACGCCCGGCCCCGTTTGCAAGCCGAAGCCCACCGCAAACACGCGCAGGAAGGCCGCGAACACCGCCGCCTTCGGCCCCGTCGCCATAAAGCCCGTGACCAGCGTCGGCGCGCCTTCGTATACATCCGGCGTCCACAGATGGAACGGCGCGCTCGCAATCTTGAACCCGAAGCCGACCAGCATCATCGCCGCGCCGATCAGTAACAAACCGGGGTAGCCCCCTCCGTTATTGAGGACACCGGTTGTTATCACCTGGCGAATCGCTTTGAGATTGGTGTTACCCGTCGCGCCGTAAACCAGCGCCATCCCGTAAAGCAAAAACGCCGTCGAGAACGCGCCGAGCAGGAAGTATTTCAACGACGCTTCATTCGCGCGCACATCGTTGCGCCGGTACCCCGCCATCACGTAGGTCGTGATCGAAACGATCTCCAACCCCAGAAAGATCGTGACCAGATCGTTCGCCGCCGCCAGCAACAGCGCGCCCGTCGTGGCGAACATAATCAGCGTGAACAATTCGCCCGGCGGCAAACCTTCATCGTGCACGAATTGCAGCGCCAGCAGCACGGCGATGATCGAGGCCAGCACGACTACGACAGAAAACGTCAGCCGCAACGCATCCACCGTCACCATCCCGCTGAAGGCGTCCGCCCCCTGCACCGCCACCGGCCACAGACCAATCACGGCGGCCAGCGTGGCGATCAAACCAACCAGCGCAATGCCCGCGCTCACCTTGCGCGACGCTTTATTAAGCAGCGCGTCCACCAGCATGCACACCACGCCGGTCACCGCCGCAATGCTCTCCGGCAGGATCGCGCCGTAATTCAGATTGAGTTGTTCGATTGATTGCATCGTCTTGTTATATTTCGAGTGCGGCAAATTCCCTCCCACGAAGCTACACGAAGGAAACACGAAGTTTTGTTCCACCTTCGTGTTTTCTTCGTGTGACTTCGTGGGAGAAAGTTCAGGGCTATTTAGAGGCGCGCATGATCTTGCCTTCGACGTGCGCGCGGATCGCGTTGACCGTCGCTTTGGTCTGATTCATAAAGAGCATCGGCACGACGCCCATAATCACCGCCATCACGACCAGCGGCACTAAGCCGGCGTATTCGCGCGCATCCAGGTCTTCCAACTCAGCGTTCTCGTCCTTTGTGATTTCACCAAAGACGACGCGCTGTAACATCCAGAGCAGGTACACAGCCGACAGAATCACGCCCGTCGCGCCCAGCACTGCGAACAGCTTCGCATACGGCACCGTCGAAGCGAACGTGCCGAGCAGAATCAGGAATTCACCGATGAACCCGTTGAGCAGCGGCAGGCCCAACGACGACAGCGACAGGATCACGAAGAGCGTCGAATACTGAGGCATCGGCGTTGCAATCCCGCCGTAATCCGCGATCAACCGTGTGTGGCGGCGTTCATAAACGATCCCGACGCAATAGAACAGCGCGCCCGTCGAGATGCCGTGGTTCAGCATTTGGTACAACGCGCCCTGCATTCCCTGCTCAGTAAACGCAAAGATGCCCAACACGACAAAGCCCAAGTGGCTAACCGATGAATAGGCCACCAGCTTTTTCATATCGGGCTGCACCATCGCCACCAGCGCGCCGTAAATAATGCCAATCACCGCCAGCGTCATCACGATGGGCGCCGATTCGCGCGAGACTTCGGGGAAGAGCGGCAGGTTGAAGCGCATCAGACCGTAGGTGCCCATCTTCAGCAACACGCCCGCTAGGATGATCGAACCGGCGGTCGGCGCTTCGACGTGCGCGTCGGGCAGCCAGGTATGCAACGGCCAGAGCGGCACCTTGATGAAAAAGGCCAGCGCGAACGCGAACCACAACATGCGTTGCACCGGGATGCCGATGCTGGCACGTTTGGACGCGAAAGTATTCGTGATCTCAACGATGTCGAAGGTCGTGCCGCCGTTCAAGTAATATACAGCGATGATGGCGACTAACATCAGTAACGAGCCGACGACGGTGTAAATGAAAAACTTGAGCGCCGCGTAAATGCGCCGTTCACCGCCCCAGACGCCGATCAGAAAGTACATCGGGATCAGCGTAATCTCAAAAAAGAGATAGAACAGAAACATATCCAGCGAGATAAACACGCCAATCATTCCTGTTTCGAGCACGAGCATAAAAATCATGAACTCGCGCACACGCTTTGTGACGTGCCAACTCGCCAGCACCGAAATCGGCATGATGAAGGTCGTCAGTAACACCAGCCAGATGCTCAGCCCGTCTACGCCCGTGTGATAGCTGACGCCGAACGTGCCGATCCAGGGAATCTTCGTCACCATCTGCGGCAAGGCATTGCCGCGATCAAAGCCCAACAGAATGGGGATTGAAACGGCGAACGTCAGCAGCGTCGTCAACAGCGTAATGTTGCGGTAGCCGTTATTGAGTCGCTCCTGCTCTTTGCCGCCAGTCATTCCGTACAGCAGCAAGAGCAGCGCACCCGCCAGCGGCAAATAGGTTGTGATCGTTATCCAGTTCATAAAGTCGGTAGTCAGTAGTCAGTAGTCGGTAGTCAGCGGCTGACTACTAACGCAGCGCGAAATAGCCAATCACGACAATCGCGCCCATCAAAATCACCGCCGCGTAATTGCGCGCAAAACCCGTCTGCGTTGTGCGTAACACATTCGCCAGCATGCTAAACGCATTCGCCACGCCATTGACGAAGCCGTCAATCAGCTTCACGTCCACGATCTTCCATAAGAAGCTGCGCGAAGTATTTTCAATCGGATTGATGAGTGTGGCGTCGTATAGCTCGTCCACATACCACTTGTTTTCGAGCAGCGCGGGCATCGGTTTGAGCGGCGTCTTCTTGAAGATCGTCCAGCCGATGCCGATGCCGAGCAAACCCAAAACAACAGAAAGTACCGTCAAGCCAACCTCGGTGCTCGTATCGTGAGGCTCTTCAACTTTTGGGGCAGCGGCAACGCCGTGTGCGCCCGAGCCTTCCGTGACAGCGCCGCCAGCGTTGTCCGCGCCGTGTTCAGCGCCTACGTGCGCAATCGCCGGTTCCAGGAAGTGCTCGAAATGATTCGCCCCACCCAGCGCCGCGGGCCAGCCAACCCAACCGCCCGCCACCGACAGCACCGCCAAAATCACCAACGGCAATGTCATCACCCAGGGCGACTCGTGCGGATGGAAGTGTCCGTGCTTTCCCTTGCCGTGCCCGCTGTGCGCATCGTGTTCGTGAATCACCGGCGAGCCGTCGTAGCGTTCATCGCCCCAAAACGTCATCACCATCATCCGCGTCATATAGACCGCCGTCAGCAACGCGGTCAGCGCGGCCACGCCCCAAAGCACTTTGTTCATGCCACTCGGCAAAGCTTCGGTCGAAAAGGCGCGCCACAAAATCTCATCCTTGCTGAAGAAGCCAGACAGGAACGGGAACCCCGAAATCGCCAGCCAGCCGACCAGCATCGTGGCCCAAGTTACTTTCATGTACTTCTTCAAGTTACCCATGTAACGCATATCCTGCTCGTGGTGCATCCCGTGAATGACCGAGCCGGAACCGAGGAAGAGCAGCGCCTTGAAAAACGCGTGCGTCATCACGTGGAAGATGCCAGCGATGAAATAGCCGGTGCCGCAAGCCAAAAACATGTAGCCGAGTTGCGAAACCGTCGAATAGGCCAGCACCTTCTTGATGTCGTTCTGCGCCAAACCAATCGTCGCGGCAAAGATCGCGGTCGCCGCCCCGATCACCGCAATCACCACCATCGCGGTTGGTGATTTGACGACGACAGCGCTGCAACGCGCGGTCAGATAGACGCCCGCCGTAACCATCGTCGCCGCGTGTATCAGCGCCGACACCGGCGTGGGGCCCGCCATTGCATCCGGCAACCAGACGTAGAGCGGAATCTGGGCCGATTTGCCGGTCGCACCGCCGAAGAGCAGCAGTGCAATCACGGTCGCAGTACCGAAGACCCACAAATGATCCGGCGCCCAGGTCGCAATCGTCGTCAGGAAGCTGGCGGCTTCGCCTTTCGCCACAAAGCTGATCGAACCGAAAGTCGTGAAGATTACGAACAGACCGATCATAAATGACAGATCGCCGATGCGGTTGGCGACGAAGGCTTTCTTGGCCGCATCGCCCGCTTCTTTTTTGCGGATGTAATAGCCGATCAATAAATACGAACAGAGGCCCACACCTTCCCAGCCAACGAACAGCAACAGCAGGTTATCGGCCAGTACCAGCGTCAGCATCATGAACATGAACAGATTCAGGTACGCGAAGAAGCGGTAATAGCCCGGATCGCCGTGCATATAGCCAGTCGCATAAACGTGAATCAGGAAGCCGACGAAAGTGACAAACAGGATGTAAACGCCAGAAAGCGGATCGAGCAGGTAGGCGAAATCGGCTTGGAACGTGCCGACTTGAATCCAGGTGAACCAGTATTCGCTGACCTGTCGCAAGCCCTCCGCATTCGCCGGGGCGTGCAGCAATCCGTTAAAGGAAAGCACTGCCAGCACGAACGAGACGAAAACGGATGCGGGCGCGATGATGCTCACAGCCCGTTCGCCCAGCCGTTTGCCAAAGAATCCGTTGATTGCCGCGCCGATGAGCGGCGCGAGGGTGATCCATTTCAACATAAAAAGTAGTTGATAGTTGACAGTTGATAATTGATAGTCGCAGGACGGTGAATAGTTCAAAACTATCAACTGTCAACTATCAACTATCAACTCAATTACAGTTTAAGCAAATCCGCTTCGTCCACGTTGAGCGTTTCGCGGTTGCGGAAGAGCGAAATAATAATCGCCAGGCCGACCGCCGCTTCTGCCGCCGCCACGGTCATCACAATGAAGACAAACAACTGTCCGGTGACGTTGTTCAGGTAACGCGAGAAGGCGACCAGCGTCAGGTTGACCGCGTTGAGCATCAGTTCGACGCACATAAACAGCACGATCACGTTGCGTTGCAGCAACACGCCGACCACGCCAATCGTGAACAGCACCGCGCTCAACGCCAGATACCAGGAAAGTGGAATCATCGGTAAAACCCCGCTTCAATGTAGGGCAACCTGCCGAGGTTGTCCGGTGTGGCAATGGACGCTTAACAGGTTAGCAAACCCATTCCGTCTCTCTGCCCTGAAAATTCAACCAATCAACCAGGGCAACCTCGGCAGGTTACCCTACTGTTCTTGCTCGCGTTGCGCATCCAGCGAGCGTTGCGCATCCGCTTGCGTCTCGCGCTTGGCCAGCAGCATTGCGCCGACGATAGCCATCAGAATCAGCACCGAGGTCGCCTCAAACGGCAGCACGTATTGCGAGAACATGCCCTGCGCGATGGATTCGACCGTACCAGTGACTTTGGTCGGGTCAACGCCCGCATCATTCGCGCTCGGCAAAGCGCCGGGCGTGTTGCCGATGTAACGGATGATGAAGAAGATTTCGGCCAGCAATGCGCCAAAGAGCGGCACCGCCAGCCATTGCAAAAACTTCTGCTTGTCGGTGATGGCTTCTTCCGCCCGCACGTTGAGTAGCATGATCACGAAGACAAACAGCACCATGATCGCGCCGGCATACACAATGATTTGAACCGCTGCGATGAAGGGTGCATACAACGTCAGGAAAAGCGCCGACAAGGCGACCATGACGGTAATCAGGGCAATCGCGCTGTAAATCGGATTGCGCTGCAAAATCACGTTGAACGCCGCCACGACGGCCAGCGCCGCAAACGCGAGGAACAGCACGACGGGAATGTTTTCAGAAATGTAATTAACGATGTCCATACAGCGCCTAGAAGAAGAGCACCGCCAACACGGCCGACAGCACGATGTTGAAGAGCGCCATCGGCAGCAGGAACTTCCAGCCGAAGTTCATCAACTGATCAAAGCGAAAACGCGGCAACGTCCCGCGCAACCAGATATACAGGAAGAGGAAGAAGAATATCTTCCCTAAGAAATAGACCACGCCCAGCAGCGGAAATTGCGCGACGAAGGGGCCATTCCAACCGCCTAAAAAGATGACCGTCGCCAGCACTGAAACCGTCATCATGTTGACGTATTCAGCCATAAAGAAGAGCGCGAACTTCAACGCGCTGTATTCGGTATGAAACCCGGCGACCAATTCAGTTTCCGCTTCCGGCAAATCGAAGGGCACACGATTGGTTTCGGCAATGGCACTAATCAGATAGATGAAAAAGGCGATGATGCCCACCGGCAACAATTGCCACGTCGCCCCGCCAAAGATGTTCCATTTCGGAAAGATACCGAACCACGCGCCGGATTGCAGTTCGACGATCTTGGACAGATCGAGCGTGCCCGCCATCAAGAGCGCCGCAATCAGCGAGAGCGACAACGACAATTCATAACTGATCATCTGCGCCGTCGAGCGCAGGCCGCCCAGCAGGCTGTATTTGGAATTGGAAGACCAACCCGCGATCACGATGCCGTACACGCCCAGGCTGGTCATCGCCAGCACATACAGCAAACCGATATTCATGTGGGTGACAGACAGGCTGATCTTGCGTCCGAACAATTCAAAGTCCGGCCCGACCGGATAAACAATCAACACCATCATCGCGGGCACCAACGTCACGGCGGGCGCCAGAATGTAAAGCCATTTGTTGACTGCCAGCGGCACGATGTCTTCTTTGAAGATGAATTTGAGCAGGTCGGCGAAAGGTTGCAACAAGCCGGACGGGCCGACGCGATTCGGCCCTAGGCGGTTTTGAATCACCGCCAACACGCGGCGCTCGGCGTAAACCGTATAGGCCACCACCAGCATAATGACGAGCCAGAAGACGACCATCTTGAGCGAGGCTTCGATCAGCCACTGCGTGTTCTCTTGTTGAAGGATTTGCGAAATGTCCATAAGTCACTAAGCCGGGCTTCGATCACCGTTGCGGGATACTGCTTGAAAGATAAAATTCAAAGCCCCAAAAAGGCTCGCTAAATCACCGACGGTGTAACCGTCTATGTTACTGGTGAAAGTAACTCCTGTTAACTTGCCGAACTTCCATAACTCGCCATCAGTTACTATGCCATACACAGACCGCGCGGCAGCGTTGTTAAGTTTCTGCGCTGCCACTAACTCAGCCAGACATTGCCCCCAGCCTTGCTCGAAGTCATTCTTCTTGGCTTTGACCACCATCACCAGCAGCCATTCCAGGACGGTTTTCCCGAGCGCGGAGCGCGTGGCGATGATGTAATCGGGCGTGCCGCTCAGCTTGTCGTTATAAGCAATGGATTTCTGAATCCAGAACGAATACCGCTCGTGGTAATGCTTGTATACCTCACGCAATATCGGCGTAATCACCAGATCGGTGCGCGACGCCTCAGAGGTATAAACGTCTATGTTCTCACGATTGAACTCAAACTCAGCTTGAAATGAGGCAGGAGGTTCAAGGTCCTGCGCCACAATAAAATTCTCTTCCCGAAACGTAACACCATATTCTTTCTGAACCTGAGCAACGTTTTTATAGTCACTAAAAGCCATCAGCCGTTACTCCTTTGCTGGCTTGGCGACCAACGAACAAACTTACGCCGGGAAAATCATCACCTGCGGCGTCTCTGCCTCCGCCGTTTCGGGCAGCTTGGGCGTCAGCATCTCGGAATAGCGCGTGATCGTGGGGTAACGCTGCTGCAAGCGTGAACCTGCTTTCGCCGTCAGTTCGCCCGTTTCAACGGCAAGGCCGCGATTGATCTGGGCGACTTGCGCTGCCAGCCGGTCTGTCACGTCCGCCGCGTTGATCTTGCTCGCATCCACGCCCGGCAAGGTGATGGCCGTTGCGCCTTCGTTCGCCAGCATGTTGTGTGAGAGACCCGCGCAACCGGGCACCTGCTCGGCAATCTCTTTGAAAACGCTCTTGAGTTGGCCGCCGAAGCCGAAATCCACGCCCAGCAGTTTTGCCACCGAATTGACGACCATCCAATCGGGACGCGCCTGGCCGACGGGCGGGATCACGCGGCGCACGAATTGAACCTGCATGCCGTTGTTGATTTGGGTGCCTTGCGCTTCGGCAAAGCTGGTCACCGGCAACACGACATCGGCCCGTTGCGCCGTCTCGGTCAGGAACATTTCCTGCACGACCAACAGGTCGAGCTTTTCGAGTTGCGCTTTGACCGTCGGGGCTTCGCCATTCGCTTTGGCAATGACGTCTTCGCCTGCGATGTAAAGGGCTTTGATTTCGCCGCCCGCCGCGCTGAGCATCTGTTGCGCGGTCTTGCCGCCTTTGTGCCCGGCGGCCATGCCCATCAGCCCCGCACCCATCGTATTTGCGTAACGCGCCAGCGGCAGGAAAGAGAATTTGCTGGCGGACTTGACCGCTTCCGCGCCGACTTCCAGTGTCGGGCGTTCGACGATGTAAGTGTGCGGGTTGTCGTTGATCGCAGGCTTCGGCGGTGAATTGGTCGAACGCACCTGGCGTTGCAACCCATCAATGTAAGCCGCCTTGGCCGCCGCCGCTGCGTCCGCTGAAACGGCCAGCGTGCTTTCCAGTAAGGCCAGTGCTTCGACCGCCGCGCCACGCAATTCATCGCCGAAAACCACAATGACCTTACCCGCTTCGGCAACAGCTTGGCGCACGGCTTGCACGTCTGCGGCCTGCACGCCCATCGCCTCCGCCGCGCCATCAATCTTTGCTTCGTCCAGTAACGCGGCAACGATGGCGGACTCGCTGCCTTCCCGCACGCGCAACGCCAAATTCGCTTGCCGCTCCAGGCGTGAAGCCATCGAGTTGACGGTGAAGAGGCGCGCCGCCTTTTGCCGCACCGCCCAGCGAATCGAGAAGGCAGTCAGCGGATTCTCTTCATTCGGGTCGGAGCCGACGAGCAACACGACATCGGCGTTTTGCACGTGCTCTTGTGTCGCAATCGGCGGGCAGCCGTAACGGAAGAAGGAGGTCAGATCAAGCTCGTCGTCGTCGTGGTAATACTCGGCGTGCTTTGTTTCCAATACTGCGTCGGCGAATTTGCGCAGCGCGTATTGATCTTCGTTCAGCAAACGCGCCGAACTGATGACGCCGATGGAATCGCCGCCACTGGCCGCTTTCACTTCTTTCAGTTTCTGCGCGACGAAATTCAACGCCTCATCCCAAGTGGTCGGGATCAAGTGCTCGCCGCGCCGGATCATCGGACGTTCAACGCGCTCTTTGCTGTGGACAAAATCAATCGTGTACCGGCCCAGCGAACAGAGGAAGTCGTGATTGATGCCACCCGCCGTGCGCCCCCGGCCATCACGAGCGACGGTGCGAATCAGTTTCTCGCTGCGCGTCCCGGCCAGCATCGAACAGCCGTCCGAACAGAAATTGCACACGGTCGGCACCTGCTTCAAATCCCACGGGCGCGCGACGTATTTGTAGGGCACGTGCAGCAGCGTTCCGGTTGGACAGACGTCCACGCAATTGCCGCAGTCAGAGCATTCGACCCAGCCGCCAAACGCACTGATGATCGTGGCCGAACCGCGATTCAAGACCGTGATGGCATTCTCGTCCATCCACTCCTCGCAGACACGCGTGCAGCGTTTGCAGGTCACGCAGCGTTGCGGGTCGTTGTAAATGAAGGGCGAAATCTGGCGCTCCAAAAAATTCTCTTTGTCAGCGTATTGCGAACGTGTGCGGTCTTCGCCGAAACCGTAGGTCTGATCCTGCAACTCGCACTCGCCCGCGCGGTCACAGACGGGGCAATCCACCGGATGATTCGAGAGCAGGAATTCGATCATCGCCGTGCGCGTCTCTTCGATCTCTTTCGATTCGGTGGTGACGGCCATGCCTTCGGTCACGGGCATGGTGCAGGCGGTTTGGAGTTTCGGAATTTTAGGATTGTCCACGCGCACGACGCACATGCGGCACGAAGCCTGCGGCGTCAACCCGCGATGGTGGCAGAAACGCGGCAGGTACACGCCGTGCATTTCGCAGGCTTCGATCAGCAATTC
This sequence comes from Acidobacteriota bacterium, assembly GCA_016196035.1. Lineage (NCBI taxonomy): Bacteria > Pseudomonadati > Acidobacteriota > Acidobacteriota bacterium. The sequence goes on from JACPYM010000071.1 coordinate 12,900, forward strand.
GCCTTTCGGCGCGGTCACTTCCTGCCCGTTAATAGTGAGCTTGACTGTTTCCATAACAAAATAATTTCAGCTTTACGTTTTGGCGGCGTTCCACCTATGAAGCCATTTAAGGAACTCGTTCGACCTGACTTTGATTTGACGGCGCAGCCGGGTGCAAGGGGCTAAGCGGCGTTGCCCGTATGGACAACAGATAAAGGATAATCAGAAAAACGACCGCTCCAACTGCCGCAAAAATTCGCCAATCACCTTCGAACGACTTTTTCTCTTCATTCGCTTGCCCATCAATCCCGACTATCGCGCCCGTTTCATCGGTCTCAATCCAAATTGTGCCTTCACACTTACCGCAAGTGTTTTGCGTTGTGCCTTCGCCATCCAGCGCATTCGCGCTCACAATCCCGCCGCAACTCGGACAGGCCAGCCGAACCAGCGGTTTGCGGCGTTCAGGCCGGCGTGGCGGTTTCGGCGGTGGCGGCGCATCGTCGTAATCATCATCGGGCTGAGAGGAATGACTATGTCTTGGCATAGCGACCAATCCCTAACTGTCAATTCTGAACTGACAGAAACCAACTGAACCCAATCTGTCGGCGGCCCCCGGCTCACACCATGCTGCGGAACCGCTTTATTTTTTCACGGGCAAAGCCGCTTTTATCTCGACCACTTCAATCCGCCGATTCTTGCGCCGCCCTTCTTCCGTTTCGTTCGTCACCCCGTCTTTGGGCACCGTTGCGCCAAACCCTTTCGCCCGCAATTGCACCGCCGGAATGCCGTGTTTGATCAAAAACTGCCGGACGGTTTCGGCGCGCTGATAGGAAAGCTGTTTGTTATACGCCTCGCTGCCCTGATTATCCGTATGCCCGCGAATCTCGAAAACCGAGGTTGGCGGCGCGCCCTTGAGCGTGTCAGCCAAATCCTGCAAGGCCTGTTGGCTTTCGGCGGTCAATGTGGCCTTATCCGTCTCAAACGTCACCCCGCTGAAACTATCCAACACAATCACCGCCGGAATACTCACCACCGGACGCGGCAGTGCGGGTGTGGGCGTCGGGGTGACTGTCGTGCCGTCCTCTGGCACCGCCGTGGTGCTCGCGGTTTGCGGGCGCGGACGGCAATACAGCGAACTGGCAATCCAACCCAAAAACACCAAGCCCAAAAGGATGGACAGTAACGCCAGGAAGAACCCGCGACCGCCGAGCACAGGCCCGGCCTCTTCGTCCTCGCCCTCTTCATCATAGGCAGTTGCCTGCGGCGCGTCCCCTTCTTCACCAATAAAAATGCCAATGACCTTGCCCCGCTCGTTCGTCGCCACAAAGACGTATTCGTCGCAAGACTGACAAAGGGTGGCCACCTCGCCAGCGGTTTCAAGCGCATTGGCTGGCATTTGATGCCCGCAGTTTGGACATACGACTTGAGTGACCGGCATTGCTGTCGCGTTTGCGTTTCTGCTTCAGGGACAAGAGCCGCGCCGCGCTTACGCCCGTGCGGCGCGGCCCCAAAGAAACAAACGAATGACTATTTCACTACGGCAAATTCGATGCGGCGATTTTTGAAACGCCCTTCTTCGGTATCGTTGCTGGCGACCGGTTTGTCGGGGCCGTAACCTTTCGCCACCAGTTGCTCGGCCTTGACGCCCAAACCAGCCAGATATTTGGCGACCGCCCCGGCGCGCGCTTGCGAAAGTTTCAAGTTCCCTGCCGCCGCGCCTTTGTTATCGGTGTGCCCGCCGACTTCAAACCGGGTGCCTACAGGCGCGCCCTTCAGCACTTCGGCGGCTTTCTTCAGCAGTGCCTGATTGGCCGCTGGAATATCCGCCTTGCCGGAGGCGAAGTTGATGATTTGCAAGTTCAGCGCATTGACGACCGCATCGGCATTCGCCCCGCCGGTCAAGGCGGCCAGTGCGGCCTGCGCCTTCTCGTTCGCCGCCGCCACTGCCGCATTCACATCCAGGAAGTTGCCGATGACGTTGAAGCCGCCGCCGAACAAACCTTTCAATTTATCAACCAAGGCCGCTGCGGCAGCCGTGCCGCCAACCTTGATCGCGTCCCCGTCAAAACTCAGTTCCGCGCCGGGAATCTTGAACTCTTTCAAAACATCGGCCAGTTTCGCCAGCCAGCCCGCCGGTTTCGCCGCCGGATTGACCGTGAGATTCGCCTCGAACTTGCCTTCGCCGTAGGCAGCTTTCAACTCGTCGAGAATCTTTTGCCGCGTCGCTTCATCCGGCACGATGCCGGTGACCTTGATCTTGCCGTCGGCGTTGATCAGTGAGAGCGACGCATTGATCGGCGCGGGCGTCGGCGTGGCAGGAACCGCCAGCTTCACCGCCACTTCGGGCACGTGCGCGCGATTGCAATATTGATAGCCCAGATAAACCAGCACGCCCAACAGCAACAACGGCAAGAGCCGCAACCAGCCGCCATTGTCCGTGACGGCTTCAACCGCTTCGTTCGTCGCGTGCGAAGCACCTGCTCTAACTGTGTGGGCCGCACCACTGACTGCGGCGGTTGCGCCAGTTGCGCCCGTCGTCGCGCCGGTAACGCCTGACCACAGCGAACTCAGCGCGGGCAACGACGAAGGGATCACACCGCCGGGCGTCAACTTGTCAATGAGCGCCGGAATCAGAAAGGCCAGTGCCGACTTCGCTTTGTCGAGCGGCACGCCTGCTTTTTCGGCCAACCCGCTCAAGACAGGCGCGCCCAGTGCGCTCTCGACTTGCTTTTCTTCGAGCGGCGCATTCGCGCCCGTGCTGATCCAGGATAAAACCTGATCGCCCAAACCAGCCTGCTTAAATTTGTCAATGAACCCGGCAATCCCGCCGCCTTCTGCGCTGGAAATTAGTTCCAGCAACGCCGAAACCAGCGGCCCGGCCTTGTCTCCCAAGCCAAAGCGGCTCGCAACTTCACTAATGAGCGAATCGAACAGCGCCATCATGTCCTCCTCTGGGGCAAACGATTTTGGTCAATCTGCGGCTAGGCGAAACAACCAAACTCAGCCCAGCCGTGGCGCGTTACGCGCGGATGCGTTCAGCACGTGTAGGGAAACGGCCCTTAGTCAATCAAAGCGAGGGGGAGTTGCAATGCAAAAATTCAAGGAGCGCGCGCGAAATCAGTCAGCGGCTTTCTGCAATTGCACCAAGTTGTGCTTGATGCGCCGCTCGAAGTCTTCGCGAAATTTCTTGATCGCCGATTGCACGGGCATGGCCGCCGCATCGCCCAGCGCGCAGAAGCTCTTGCCCAAAATCTTGTCGGCCAAATCGTAAAGCAGTTCGACGTCGCCGGGCCGGCCTTCGTAGCGGTGCATGCGCTCAAAGACTTTGTACAGCCAGCGTGTGCCTTCGCGGCAGGGCGTGCACCAGCCGCAGGATTCGTGTTTGTAAAAGTGCGTGACGTTGCGCGTCGTCTCAAAAATATCCGCCGTCTCGTTCATCACAATTACGCCACCCGAACCCAACATCGTGCCCAGCGATGCCGCCGATTCATAATCGAGCGTCAGCTTGGCGCTCTCTTCGGCATTCAGAATCGGCACCGAAGAACCGCCGGGGATGCAGGCTTTCAGCGTGCCCTTCATCCCGCCGCACTCGTTGTTGATCAAATCCATCAGCGGATAGCCCATCGGCACTTCATAATTGCCGGGCCGGTTGATGTGGCCGCTGACGGTGAAGAGCTTGGTGCCGCCGCTCTTTTCAGTGCCGAGCGCCTTGTACCATTCGCCGCCTTTCAAAATGATCCACGGCACGACGGCCAGCGTCTCGACGTTGTTGACGACGGTCGGCCCGCCGTACAAACCGACGACTGCCGGGAAGGGCGGTTTCAAACGCGGGTGCCCGCGCTTCCCTTCCAGCGATTCGAGCAGCGCGGTCTCTTCGCCGCAGATGTACGCGCCCGCGCCGGGATGCACGTACATATCGTGATCGAAGCCGGAGCCTAGAATGTTCTTGCCCAGATAACCTTTCGCGTAAGCCTGCGCCAGCGCCTTTTCGAGAATCTCTTTGATGTACCAATACTCGCCGCGAATGTAGACGTAGGAGGTGTGCGATTTGAGCGCGTAGGCCGCGATGATCATCCCTTCGATCAACTGGTGCGGGTCGTAACGCATCAGGTCGCGGTCTTTGCCCGTACCCGGCTCCGATTCGTCGGCGTTGCAGACCAGATAGGTCGGACGCTTCGATTCTTTGGGCACGAAGCTCCACTTCATCCCAGTCGGGAAGCCCGCGCCACCGCGCCCGCGCAGGACGGACTTTTTAACCTCGTCGGTAATCTGGGCGGGCTGCCACTCTTTCAAGGCTTTGCGCAGCGCCTCGTAGCCTGCACTTTGTTCGTAGACGGCGATATCCGCAGCCGCGCCTTTGAGATGAAATCGGGTGGTTAGAACTTTGGTCATAAGCTTTCAGATACTTCAATCAATTCAATTGCGTTTGCCGTTGCTGCCATTGTGCCCGTTGCGACGACGCTTTTGTTCAAGCTTGAGCCAAGTGTCGAAACGATTATTTGTTTCATCAATGCGCCGATTCGTAGCAGTCATCATCACAACTAAATTGCCCACATTCTTTTCCAGTTCTTTCAGCCGCTGATCGGTTTCTTCCTGCAACGTATAAAGCTTCAGCCCTTCCTTACTCACTTCGCCCACCAGGAAAGCCAGCTTGTTCAAAGCAACCTCGAATCTCTTTTGCCGCTTATCGAAGTCGCTGTTAATGTCATCCTGCTCCTCTTCCATCCTGCGAAAGTCAGCAGCCAGCGCCGTGAACTCGGCCTGCAAATCCAATGATCTGTTTTTGCCGCCTTTCTTCTTTGCCATACTTGCCGCTCGTGGCTTTGACTAGGCGAGCTTACTAATGATTTCGTCAACAGACGCAGTGGAAACCTGCTCGTGATAATCGAAGTTCACCTGCAACACCGGTGCTAAATCGCAATAGCCCAGGCATTCAACTTCTTGCAGCGTGAACTTGCCGTCCGCCGTCGTCTGGTTGATGCCGCATTTCAGCTTGTGCTCGATGTGCTCGGTGATCTCTTCCGCGCCGGCCAGCATGCACGAGACAGTACGGCAGACTTGCAGCTTGTATTTGCCGATCGGCTTGCGCGCATACATTGAGTAGAACGTCACGACCTCCTCGACCTCGTTGACGCGCATATCCAGCCGCTCGGCCAGATATTTGACATCATCATCGGTGACATAACCGTGCTCTTCCTGCGCAATGAACAAGGCAGGCAGGATCGCCGACCGCTTCACCGGATAGTGCGTGATGATCTCGTCGAGTTTCTTTTCGTTGGTTTCACTAAACATAAAAAGTAGGGACTAGCGGCTTGGGGTTAGAGGCTGGGTCGAGACTGTCTAGTCTCTCTTCCCTAGTCCCTAGCCCCTCTCACTAACGATCAACGTCTCCCAGCACAATATCAATACTGCCGATCACGGCGACCACGTCGGCCAGCAGCGAGCCTTCGACCATCGGCGGCAATGCCGACAGGTTGACGTAGGAAGGAGCGCGCACGCGCACGCGATAGGGCCGCTCGCCGCCATCGCTGACGACGTAAAAGCCAAGCTCGCCGCGCGCCGATTCGATGGATTGATAGACCTCGCCGACCGGCACTGAGAAGCCTTCGGACGCGACCAGGAAGTGATGAATCATCACGTCAATGTGCTGCTTCATCAGATCGCGGTCGGGCAGTTTGAGCTTGGGATGATTGGCGATGAATTCGCCCGGTTGTTGCAGGCGTTTGAGCGCTTCAACACAAATCTTGTGGCTCTCCTCCATCTCATCCATGCGCACCAAGTAGCGCGACCAGACATCGCAATCGTGGTACACCGGCACCTTGAAATCGTATGTGTCGTAGCCCGAATACGGTTCCTGCTTGCGCACATCCCAATTGACGCCGCTGCCGCGAATGGTCGGCCCGGACAAGCCCCAACTGATCGCATCGTCTTTCTTCATAATGCCGACGCCCTGCGTGCGGCGCTGGAAGATGCGATTGCCAGTCACCAGCTTTTTGCATTCAGCCAGGAAGGCCGGGAAGCCGTCCAGGAAGTCTTTGCACAAGCTGCGGAAGTTCGACGGCAAATCCCAGCGCGCGCCGCCAATGATGAAGTAGCTCTGGTGCAACCGCGCGCCGGTCGCGCATTCGTACAGGTCAAGAATCTTTTCGCGCTGGATGAAGGCGTAAAAGAAGCCGGTCATCGCGCCGATGTCCATCGCGTGCGTGCCGAACCAGACCAGATGCGACGAGAGGCGATTCAATTCGGTAAAGAGCACGCGCAAGTCTTGGGCGTATTTCGGCACTTCGACGCCCATCAGCTTTTCGACCGCCAGGCAATAGCCCAGGTCGTTGCCCATCGAGTTGAGATAGTCCATGCGGCAGGTCACGGTGACGACCTGCTGCCACTTCTCTTTCTCCATCGTCTTCTCGATGCCGGTGTGCAGGTAGCCGATGTCGGGCGTCGCCTTGACGACGATTTCACCGTCGAGCACCAATTCCAGCCGCAACACGCCGTGCGTCGAAGGATGCTGCGGCCCCAGCGACACCGTCATCAACTGATCTGCCAACGGGTCGGGCCGCAACGTGGCGACCGAAGGAGTTTTGACCTGAATCTCTTTGACTGATTGCATATCTCAAGCAGTGTTCTAAGTTCTGGGTTCTACGTTCTGGGTTCAACTTGCCAACTTAGAACCTGGAACTCAGAACCTAGAACTCAGAACCTAGAACTCCTAGTAGCCTTTGATCGGAAAATCCTTGCGCAGCGGATAGCCTTCGTAATCGGCGGGCATCAGGATGCGCCGCAAATCGGGATGATTCTCGAAGTTCACGCCGAACATATCGTAAATCTCGCGCTCCAACCAATTCGCCGTCTTCCACACACTAACGACTGACGGTACGGTGGCGTCGTCCTCTTCCACAAAGACTTTGACGCGCAGCCGATGGTTGTGTTCAAGCGAATAAAGTTGATACGCCAAGGCAAAGCGTGGCGCGGCGAATTCGCCCAAATCCAGCCCGCCGATGTCGCTCAAGTAGTTGAAACGCAGCTTGGGTTCATCGCGCAAATAGGTCAGCAATTCGATCAACCCTTCGCGTTTGGCGACAACGGTGATCTCGCCGATGGCCTCGGTAATCCCGACGACAGTGTCGGCAAAATTGGTACGGAGTAAGGAGGCGTCAGCGTACCGCACACTGCTGCGCGGCGCGGTGGCAACGGATGCTTGCTCGGTGGTTTCAGACATTGTTTAAGAAGTAGTCAGTAGACAGTAGTCAGTAGAACAGTAGTCAGTGCGGTACCTACCTACTGACTACTGTCTACTGTCTACTGTCTACTTCTTCAAGCGGCTTTTTCTTCGGTGAACACCTTCTGGCGTTCGATTAACTCTTGCAGCTTCATGACAGCGTAAATCAGCCCTTCGGGGCGCGGCGGGCAGCCGGGCACAAAAATATCAACCGGCACGACCTTGTCTACGCCCTGCACAATGGCGTAGTTGTTGAACACGCCGCCCGCCGAAGCACAAACGCCCATCGAGATGACCCATTTCGGTTCGGGCATCTGATCGTAGATGCGGCGCAGCACTGGGGCCATCTTGATCGAAACGCGTCCGGCCACAATCATCACATCGGCTTGGCGCGGGCTGGCGCGAAAGACTTCGGCGCCAAAGCGGGCTACGTCATTGCGGGCGTCGGTCATCGCCATCATTTCGATGGCACAACAGGCCAAGCCAAACGTGGCCGGCCAGAGCGAAGATTTGCGCGCCCAATTGACCAGCGAATCCAACTGCGTCGTTAAAACATCCGGTAAGACATCGCCGAGTTTCGTTTCAAGACCCATAAAAAAAACCTTCCAACCAATGCGGTACCGCGCGCGTGAGCAAGCGGTTGCGTGGCGTGTGGCCGGCCGCTTGCTCACGCGCGCGGTACCGTTACCCACTCGCCGATTTAACTGCGGTTCCACTCGAACAGGCCTTTTTTCCAAACGTAGATGTAGCCCACCAGCAAGACCGCAATAAATAGAATCATTTCTGTGAAAGCGAAGGTGCGCCCAAAGTGCCAATCCGTAATCATCCGCCGGAAGGTCGCCGCCCAGGGCACCAGAAAGATGGCTTCGATGTCGAACAGTATGAAGAGCATGGCGACGAGGTAAAACTTGACCGAAAAGCGCTGATGCGCCGAACCGACCGGATCCATGCCGCATTCATACGGAATCAATTTCTCGCGGGTATCTATGCGCTTGCCGACAAAATGCGACAGCGCGATATTCGTGACGGCAAAACCGAGCACGAAGATGAAGATCATCAGGATCGGAAAATACTCTCTCATCAGTCCACCTTAACGATTACAGACCCGGCTCTTCTCGCTTACGCCTCTTACACAAGCCATTGTATAGACTGTGTCAGCGCATTCAAGATATTCATATTGCGGGTGCTACGGGATGAAGCGTGTTACTAGGAAACGCATCTTAGTACACCGTCCGCGCGACTGGCAAGCAGCCCAGGCAAAATCATTCACAAGCGAATTCCTATGCGCCGAAAACCGCGCCGCGCACCTGCTGGGAAGAACATGCGCAACGCGAACTCGCCGGCTACGCGCAGCGCAATCAACAACGCCTGCCCACCCAAGCGCGCTTCGGACGCCTTTGTCACCGCGCCGGTTTTGATTGGAATTGACCGAAGAAGAGCGTTCGTGAATTGCTCGAACGCGCGCTGAACCTGGAATTCAGGCAAGCCGGCGGAACTTGATCCTGCCCGGCACGAACGGCCTCGGCAAAAGCAGAAGCCTTCGTCACAACTCCGTCATGGTGCGACGCGCGTCGCACCATGACGGAGTTGTGACGAAGGCTTCTGTCCGCGCACTCTATCTCAGCCTCCCGTCTACGCCTGACCTGTTGTGTTTTCTGAGCCGGGCAGCTTACGGCAGCACACTGTTCAAAGGCCGGTCACCGGCTTGTCCTTGCGTCTGGGCCAGCACACTGCCATCCAGGCTGCACTGCACATACCAGGTCTGATCGCTTGCGCGCCAGACCGTGAGGTCGGCTTTGCCGTCGCCGTCGTAATCGCCCGGCGCGGCTTGATCGTAGTAGGGCGCGGCG
>JACPYM010000072.1 GCA_016196035.1 Acidobacteriota bacterium
ATTCAATGGGGGGCAGGCTATGCGCCGTATTTCGACACGCCTGTCCCGGCGGATTATGACGGCGACGGCAAAGCGGACTTGGCGATCTGGCGCGGCGCGGATTCGATCTGGTACATCCGGCCCAGCGCCAACCCAAACAGTCCCGTGCTGGCGTTATGGGGCGCGAATTATGCGCCGTACTTCGATGTGCCCGCGCCCGCCGATTATGACGGGGATGGCAAGGCGGATATTGCGGTGTGGCGGCGCAGCGGGACGTGGTTCGTCAAGCGCAGCACGGACGGGACGAACCTGATTCAAGGGCAGGGCGGAAGCGGCGATGTGCCGGTGCCTGCTTATGGCGTCAGGTAGCATAAGCGTGTGTTGCCTATGTAACTATCTAAAATCTTTGATTAACAATACATCGCGAATCGAATAGCCGCGCGCCAGGAAGAGGCGTTGGCCGTCACGGCTAAACACATAGTTATAAATCTCGCCGGAGTTGAAGTCGGTCAGCGGCTGCGGCGCGCGACCATTCAAAGGTTGCAGCCATAGATTATCGAAGGTCTTGCCCTTCACGACATAAGTCAGCGCCCGCCCATCCGGCGTCCAGCGGCAGCCGAGATCCGACTCCGCCGTGCTGGGCAGTTCGAAGGTTTTCAAGGGTGCGCCACCATCCGCCGGCATGACCACCGCTTGCCACTTGCCCGAGTCTTTCATGTAGACATAAGAAATCCCTTGTCCGTCGGGGGAAAAGTGCGGTGAGTGGGCTTCGTCCTCGGTCAGGGAGACAGGCGTGCCACCCTCAGCCGGAATTTTCCAGAGCTTAAAGGCGGCGATCTTGCCAGGCTCGCTGGTTTGCGAGGTGTAGACAACCCAACGCCCATCAGGTGAGCAATCAGATTCAATTTCGCGTCGCTCGCCGCTGGTCAACTGCCGCAAGTCAGCGCCAGCGCGGTTCACGCGGAACAGATGACTGTTACCGGCACGGTTTGAAGCAAAGACAAAGTAACGGCCATCCGTTGGCGCGGAAAGTTCTTCCAGAAAAGGCGGCTCGGTCGTCAGTTGTTGCGGCTGACTGCTGGCGTTGCGTACTTGCCAAAGGTCAACGTGCTCGCCGGTACGCGCGACGTAAACGAAATCTCCATTGTCCAGACTGACAATCCCCGCGCGACCTTCGCCTGTGCCCGTCGTCAATTGCACAACGGTGTGTGCATCGTAACGCGTTTGTGCGCCAGCACCGCGCGCGGCGACCGACCAGATTTGCGAACTGCGATTGAAGGGGATGATCAGCAAGGCCTGGCTGTCATCGGTCACACTGAGTGAGCGATAGAAATGACGGCTGAGATCGGTGGTGATGCGACGAATGGCGCCGTCCGGTTGCGCGATGAACCAGACAGCATCGCGGGCGGTGGTGCTCGACTCTCCCTGTTTTGTACCAATCATGATCAAGCCGCTGCCATCGCGTAACCAGACCAGCCGTCCACAGCCGTCCCACTGCTGCGTGGTCAGCAGCCTTTGTGCGCCGCTCGCGACATTCACACCCACCACTTGCCAGAAAACATCACTGGTTTTCGTCAGGCCGTGCATAAGCTGACAAGCGATCTCTTTGCCATCGGGTGCCCAACTTGGGCCATTCGCTAGAAAGCGTTCAAGCCCGCTGAGTGTCAGCACCACCCGCTCGTTGCCGCCCGTGCTATCCGCGAGCACGAGGCTGTTGCCCTCACCCTTCAGATCTTCCAGCCGAATGAAAGCAAAGCGCCGCCCATCGGGCGCAAAGGTGATAGGTGAAACAATCCCCGTCAGCAGTTTTGTCACTGGCCCACCCAGCGTCAGCACGCGATAGAGCGCGCCTTGTGGATTGTGTGAGTCAACTGTCACGAAATAGACGGCCTGACTGTCGGGTGCAAAGGTTAGTCCCTGAATTGCCCCTCGAAGCTCCGGCACCAGCGCGAGGGGTTGGCCGCCCGCCACTTGCCGCAGCCACAGGCGGGCGACATCACCGTCCTGTTCGGTGTAAGTGAAGTAGCCACCATCGGGCGAGAGCACCGCGTTGCTGATGAAACCGCCGTTAGTCAAGCGCGCCACTTTGAGTTCGCGCGGCACGGCGGCCTGCTGTCCTGCCCGCCACGGCCTGACCCACAACGTCATTGCCACAGCCAGCAACAGCACGACCGGCAACGCCAGTGCCAGCTTATTGCGCCGCTCGACCGGTTGAGCTGGCGGGTTTGGCGCAGGCGCGTCAGCCAGTGGCGGGAGGTATCCGCGGGCAGTTGATTCGGGCTCGTTACCGGTCAGCACCTGTGGAGCCGCCTGACCCTGCCCTGTGACGATTGTATCGGTGACGTTCTCAGTAGCGATGATTTCAATTACATGAGCATTGAACCGGTAGCCATGCCCGCGCACCGTCTCGATGAGTTTGCGTTCCGCGCCATGCTCGCCGAGGGCCTTGCGCAGCGCCGAGATATTTTTATCCAGATTGTTTTCTTCTACCACCGCCTCGGCCCAGACGGCGCGCAGCAACTCGTCTTTAGTCAGCAAGCGGCCGCTCTGGCTGGCCAACATCACCAGCACCTCAAAGGCCTTGGGTGCTAGCGGAACCGGCGTTCCATCGCACACCAGAAGCCGTTCCGCCGGGTCGAGCCGGAAGCCGTCGAACTCATACAAACGTCTGGCGGAATGAGACATAAGCACAATCAGAAAAAAGTCAGGAAAGAGTCAGGCTAATCGAAGGACAACACCGCCAAGCATTTGCCATTTTGTCCTCCCGAAACCTGGAAACTCTACGCTGTAGAGAAACTCTACCTGCGGTTTGCCCGCGCGGGCCGCACTTCGATTGGAGCCATGACAATGAATTACCCCAATACCAATGGTCAAGCAACCAAAGCGTCAACGCTGCGTTTTTGTCTGCTGCTCAGTCTGCTCTGGTGCGGCGTCAGCACGGCCTGGGCGCAAACCACCGCTTTCACCTATCAAGGCAGACTGACCGACGCGGGCAATCCCGCCAATGGCAATTACGACCTGCAATTCAAACTCTTTGACGCACTGGCTGGCGGCGCACAACAGGGTGCGACCCTTGTGCGCACGCCGGTCGCCGCCAGCGCGGGCAGCTTCACTGTCACGCTTGATTTCGGCGCGAATGTGTTTAGCGGCCCTGATCGCTTTTTAGAAATCGGCGTGCGTCCGGCAGGCAGCGCCAATGCCTACACCGTGCTTGCGCCGCGCCAGCAACTCACCTCTTCGCCTTACGCCATTCAGACGCTCAATGCCCAGCAACTGGGCGGCCTACCTGCCAGCGGCTTCGTACAAAACAGCGCCGCGCCGCAAGCCGGAGCCAACTTCAACATCGGCGGCAATGGCACAGCGAACGCTTTTTCGTTGAGCGGCGGCGCGCCCCCGGCAGTTGCGCCCGCCGGGCAAGGACGCCTTTATTTCGACACCGCCACCAGCAAAGTCAAAGTCTCTGAGAACGGCGCGGCCTTTGTGAATCTGGTCGGCGCGAGCGGCGTCAGCGGCAGCGGCACCGTTAATACCATTCCACTCTGGAGCGCGGGCACGACGCTGGGTAATTCGCTGATCTCGCAATCGGCGACGACGGTGAATTTACCGGCGTTCGTCTCGCTGGCCTTAACCCCGCAGGGCAACGGGATTGGCTTTGGCACGCCCAATACCGAAACAGGGATAACCATCAATGGCGTGAGCGGGCGGGCCGATCTCCGTTACGACGGGACGCTGAAACTGGTGAATGGGCCGGGCGGCATTCCTTCCCCGCTTAACGGTATCGCCATCACTACGGCCGGCAACGTCGGCATCGGCATCGCCGCCCCAACGACGAAGCTGTACGTGCTGAGCAATACCGTCGGCACCTCCGCCATCTTCGCTGAAGCCGATCAAGCCCGTGGCGTGTGGGGCAAGAGCAATAGCAGCCGCGGCGTTTATGGCGAGAGCGCCACCAATGTCGGCGTGTGGGGTTTTAGCAGCACCAGCACGGGTGTCTTCGGCGACAGCGCGGGCGTGAATGGCGTCGGCGGCTTTTTCCAAAACAGCGGCGGCGGTATCGCGCTCAAAGTCCAGGGCACTGGCAGTGTGGGAGTGTTGCAAATCACGGGCGGTTTGGATTTGGCCGAGCATTTCGAGGTGGCGGCGGGCGCCAAGCCGGGCTTGCTCGTTGCGATTGATCCGCGCCAGCCCGGCAAACTCGCCGTAGCGCGTGGCGCCTACAACCGCAAAGTCGCGGGCGTCATCAGCGGGGCGAACAAACTCGCCGCAGGCATGGTCTTGACCAATCCGGCGGGCACCAAAGATTCCCTGCCTATCGCACTGTCGGGCCGCGTTTGGGTTTATTGCGATGCGCGCAAAATTTCCATCTCGCCAGGCGATTTGCTCACGACCTCGCACCTGCCGGGTCACGCGATGAAAGCCGCCAATGCGGCGCGCGCACAAGGCGCGATCATTGGCAAAGCGATGACCGGCTTGAAGTCAGGGCGTGGCCTGGTGCTCGTGCTCGTCACCTTGCAATAACCATCAACTCCGCAGGCATCAAGGAAAAAAGTTATGACTCAAGGAAGCCAAAAATTGCGCACAGCTTTGCTGTTGAGTTTCGGATTGCTTTGTCTAGGGGCAGTGCTGTTGACGCGCACGGCCAGCCGGCCCGCCCGCGCGCAAACGCGCTTGGGACAAGTAATCAATTCAACGACCGCCGACGCGCAACCCATGACGGTACGCGTCAACCGTATGCCGGTGCGCCCTGCACAACAAAAAACGCCGCCCGATCAGCCGCCACGCAAAGCGCCCAAGCGCCCGGAAGATGTGATGCGGCTCGATCCGCCGGTTGATCCGTCCGTGCGTCCGGAAGACATTCGCCCGATGAATCCTCCGACCGAGGTCAAAATCATTGCGCAGTCTCCCAGCGAGAAACTCGAAGGCAAAAAGAATGCCCCTCAAGCGCCTGGCACCTTCACGCTCTTTCGGAACACTGGCCTGGCCAGCGCTCCTGTGGTCGGTGGCGCGACGTTGAATGGTTTTATCCCGATTGAGCCGAGCGCCGCCACGAATGGCCGGGTCGTTTTTTATACGACCAACAGCTACGCAGCCATCTCTGGCGATGGCGGGCAAAGTTTTTCCTATCTCAATCCCTTTGATTTCTTCCCGGCCGATGGCACGAACGATCCGATTGATGGCGGCTTTGGCGGTGATCAGTATGTCTATTACGAACGCACGCGCGGGCTGCTCTGCTGGCTAATTCAATACAACCCCGACAATACGACCAATAGATACCGGCTCGTCCTTGCCCGCTCGCAGTCCGACGCGCTCAACAATAACTGGTACTTTTATGACTTCTCGCCGGCGACCTTTGGCCTCCCCACACCGGCTGGCGCGCAGGGTGTTTGGATGGATTTCCCAGACCTCGCGGTGAGCGATAACTTTCTTTACTTCAGCGCCAACTATTTTCCGCGCCGCACGACGACGACAGGCTGCGTGATCGCTTGTCCGGGCGGCACCTGTCCAGCCGCTTGCACCATGGGTTGTACAGGTTGCGGTTCGCTCGGCGCAATCGTCGCGCGGCTACCACTCAACCAGTTGGCGCAGGGCGTCAACCTGGGCGGTAACTTTTTCAACGACACGATACATAGCAGCTTGCGTCTGACACAGGGCGCGCACGACACGATGTATTGGGGCACGCATAACAACTTAAACACGCAGCTCCGTATTTGCCGCTGGCCGGAAAATGGCAATGTTGCTTGCGATGACGTTACTCATACTGCTTACAACGTCGGGGCGATGACGGCGACCAGCCCAGGTGGATCAAATTTTGCGGCCACCGCCGACAGCCGGGTGCAGGCCGGTTGGGTAGCCAATGGCGTGCTCGGATTTATGTGGAATGCCGCGCAAGGGAACGGCTTTACTTTCCCGCACGTGCAAGTGCTGCGCTTCAACGAGGGCAATCGCACGCTGCTCAGCCAGGGCCAGGTCTTCAGCAACACGCAGGCTTATCTCTACCCATCGGTGAATGTGAATGATCGCGGTGATCTGGGCGGGACGATGGCCTGGGGCGGCGGGGCAAACTTCCCCAACGCGCTGGCCTGGATCGCCGATGATTTCAACGCAGGGACGATTACGCCGCTTGAGAATGTGACCTTTGCTGCCGGGAGCGCCGGGCCTTGCGATCCAAATTTCGATCCCGTGCCGGGCAACATGACGCTGGATTGTTACAACCGCTGGGGCGATTACTTTACGACGCGCGTGCATAGCCCGATCGGCAACACTTGGCTGGGGACGGGCTTTGTCTTGAACGGAGCGAACGGAGTCACACGCGATCCGCACTACGTCTGGTTCGGACGCGAACGCGACACGCCACCCGCGACCAACGTGATCTTCGTCTCGCTCGCCAACACCACCGGTTATGAAGACGGCACGCTCTTTCACCCCTACAACACCATCGCCGAAGGACATTTCGCCGCGTTGCCCGGCGATGTGATCTCGATTGTGCCGGGCAATTACAACGAGCTGCTGCGCCTCAATCGTCCCAGCCAACTCGAACGGCTGGGCACGACAGGCACAGTGAAGATCGGGCAGCCCTGATCGGGTCGCGCCAACCTCATTGCAAAGGAATTAAGATGGCTCACACGATACGACAGCGCCAGACGATTGGCGTCTGCTGGCTTGCTTGCTTCTTATGCTTGACCAATACGGTTTGGGCGCAAACCACCGCCTTCACCTATCAGGGCCGGTTGACCGACGCAGGCCAGCCCGCCAACGGCACTTACGACCTGCAGTTCAAACTCTTTGACAGCGTAACCGTCGGCACAGGGACACAACAGGGCGCGACGCTCGTGCGCACGCCCGTGGCCGCCAGTGCGGGCATTTTCACTGTCACGCTCGACTTCGGCGCGAATGTCTTTGGTGGCCCTGATCGCTTTTTAGAAATCGGCGTCCGTCCGGCAGGCAGCGTCAATGCTTACACCGTGCTTGCACCGCGCCAACCGATCCTGTCAGCACCGTATGCCATTCAAAGTTTGTTTGCAGTGACGGCCACCATTGCCACGACCGCCGTCAATTTCAGCGGTGCCTTGGCGGGTGATGTGACGGGGACGCAAAGCGCCACCGTACTGTCCAACAATGCGGTAACCACGCCGAAGCTGGCCGATGGCAGTGTGACCAACGCCAAGATCGCGGATGTGGCAGGCAGCAAAATCAGTGGCTCGCTCACCAGCGCGACAATACCTGGCGCGAATGTCACCGGCGCGGTGGCCAACGCCACGAATGCCACCAATGCGGTCACGTCCGTCAACTTCAGCGGCGCGCTGGCCGGGGATGTGACAGGCACGCAGGGCGCGACCACCGTTCAGAAGCTGCGGAATCTGCCCTTGCCAACGCCGGTGCTGGCCGATAACGGCAAGGTCTTGCGCTACAAGAATGACGGCGTCAATCCGGCGAGCTTTGAATTGGCAGCAGATGCCAACTCTGGCGGCACGCTCACCGGCGTGACCGCTGGCACTGGATTGAGCGGTGGCGGCACGAGTGGCAACGTGACGGTCGGCATCGCAGCGGGCGGCGTCAGCGTGAATGAATTGGCAGCGAATGCAGTGACGACGGCCAAGCTGACCGATGGCAGCGTGACCGATGCCAAGATTACCACCGTCGCGGGCAGCAAAGTGACCGGCACGATCCCGGTGGCGGGCGTACCGGCAGGCAGTGCGAATTACATTCAGAACTCAGCCAGTTTGCAGGCCGGCAGCAACTTCAACATCAGCGGCAATGGCTTCATCGGCGGCAACCTCGGTATCGGTATAACCATCCCGACGTCCAAGCTGCATGTCCTGAGTAACACCGGGGGCAGCATCGCCGTCTATGGCGAGAGCGCTACAGGACCGGCTGTATATGGCAAAAGCACAAGTAGTCGCGGCGTGTATGGCGAGAGCGACAGCTTCATTGGCGTGTGGGGCAAGAGCACCAGCAATCGCGGTGTGTATGGGGAAAGCACAAATATGGAGGGCGTTTATGGCTTCAGCCAGAGCGGAACAGGTGTTTACGGTGAGAGCGCGACAGACCTCGCTTTTGGGGCGGGTGTTATTGGCAAGGATACTGGCTTTGGCAATGGTGTGCTTGGGTTAAGCGCTCAAGGCACAGGCGTGTATGGTCAAAGCCTTAGTTCCTACGCAGTGTATGGCGACAGTAACAGCGGCCCCGGCGTGAATGGGACCAGCGTCAGTAACGACGGCGTGCGGGGTTACAGCACAACCAGCTCAGGGGTCTACGGTCAGAGCGATGTATCCAGCCTGACATCAGGAGGTGTATATGGTTACGGCAGAGGCAGTGGCAGCATCGGCGTCATCGGCGAAGCGAATCTCAACAACGCGGTAGGCGTATTTGGCGTCACTACCAGTGCTACCGGTGTCGGCGTGTATGGCCGTAACAACAGCGGACGTGCGGGCGTCTTCGAGGGGGCAGTGGCTATCGGTAATTTTGGCGCCAGCCCAGGCAATCTTTCCGTCGCTGGCACGGTGACCAAAGGCGGCGGGGCCTTCAAGATTGACCATCCACTCGATCCTGAAAACAAATACCTCTATCACTCCTTCGTCGAATCGCCCGAGATGATGAATATCTACAACGGCAACCTCACGACCGATGACCAGGGCAACGCGAGCGTGACGATGCCGGAGTGGTTTGAGGCGCTCAACCGCGACTTCCGCTATCAACTCACGGTGATCGGCCAATTCGCCCAAGCCATCGTGGCGGAAGAAATACACGGCAATCAGTTCAAACTCAAAACCAGTTTGCCCAACGTCAAGGTTTCGTGGCAGGTGACGGGCGTGCGGCAGGATGCCTTTGCCCGCAAGCATCGCATTCCGGTTGAAGAACTAAAATCGGAAGAGGAGCGGGGCACGTATCTGCACGCCGACGCCTTCGGCCAACCCGAAGAGCGCAGCCTTGATTGGGCCATGCGCCCGGAAATGATGAAGCAACAAAAGGAACAGCGTGAACGCGGGGAGCGCGCGCAAAACAACAAAGACCTCGCGCCTGCCACGCGGCCCAATAACCGATGAGCCGCTGCGCCGACAAGCAAGCGGCGCAATCAATTCAACCCGGCAACGGCCGCCGACATAACGGCACGCGCAACGGAGAAATAAAGATGAACACCAATCCGCGACCAACAAAATTGACGCTGCTGCTGGGCCTGCTGGCCTTGTCGGGCTTGACCGCATACGCCTACCGGGCGGGCGAGCAGTGGCGCAGCCATTCCGCCGCACCTGCCGAGCAGCCCACCGCCATTTTGTCGCACGCGCATGGACGAAATGCCGCTAGCCGCCCCAGTACACCGGTTACGCCGACCAGCGCTGCTGCCCTCGTGCCGCCAAAGGCTGAAGACGCTGAGCCTCTAGCGGTACCGGAGGCGGCCCTGGAACCGGCGCAAAGTGGCGGCAGCTATAACATCACGCAAGCCGTCATTCCTGGCGGTGGCGGCGTTAGCGCGAATGGCAATACGAATGTAAATGGCACGCTAGGCCAGAGCGCCGCTGCCGTTTCAAGCGGCGGGCAATACAGCATTGGCAGCGGTTTCCAAACCAGTAATTGCCCTGCTGTTTCCTTGACCACGGCGACACTGCCCAACGGCACGGTCAGCGCGGCTTACAACCAAACGCTGGCGGCCAGCGGCGGGACGGCGCCGTATAGCTTCAGCCTGAGCGCGGGCAGCTTGCCGAATGGGGTGACGCTTTCCGGCGCGGGACTGCTGGCGGGAACACCGGTGCAAAGCGGCGCGTTCAATTTCACCATCAGTGCGGCGGACAGCCAGAATTGCAGCGGCGCGCGCGCGTATACGTTGACCATCAATTGCCAAAGCATCAACGTCAATCCAGCCAACCTGCCGACGGCCCAACTGGGCGCGTTTTATACGCAGAGCTTCGCGCCCGTCGGCAACGTTGGTGCTGTATCGTTTGCTGTAACCGGTGTCTTACCGGCGGGGTTGCTATTTAACACAGCGACGGGCTTGCTCAGCGGCACGCCGACGCAATTGGGCAGCTTCAATCTCACGGTCACAGCGAATGATGCCGCCGGATGCAGCGGCGCGCGTGCTTATACCTTGCTGGTCTTGCGGCGCAACGCGGTCAAAGCCGATTTCGACGGCGATGGCAAAACCGATCTGGGCATCTTCAGCCCCAGCACCGCGCCGCCCCTGCCGAATTGGAGCGTCATCAATAGCGGCAATGCCGCGACCGTCACGCAGCAATGGGGCGCGGGCTATGCGCCGTACTTCGATGACATCGTGCCCGGCGATTACGACGGCGATGGCAAAGCCGATCACGCCATCTGGCGCGGCGCGGATTCGATCTGGTACATCCGCAAGAGCAGCGATGGGCAAGCCATCCTGCAATTTTGGGGCGCGAACTATGCGCCGTATTTCGACATTCCCACACCGGGCGATTATGACGGCGACGGCAAGACGGACATCGCGGTCTTCCGTCGTGAAAATGGCCATTGGTACATTAGGCAAAGCGGCGATGGAGCTGTGTTGGATGTGCCTTGGGGTTTAAGCACAGACGTGCCGGTTCCGGCGGATTACGATGGTGATGGCAGGGCTGACATCGTGGTCTGGCGCGGCGCGGAGGGCAACTGGTACATCCGGC
>JACPYM010000073.1 GCA_016196035.1 Acidobacteriota bacterium
CCCTTTCAGGGCTGGCCGAACCATTTGCACGACTCCCCAGGGCTTCACCCTGGGCTGTTGGCTGGTCGTCCCTTTGGGACTTTTCGGAAATTCTTTTTCTTGAAAACTATATAAGAAAAGCCGCGTAGCGTTCCTTATCCTTCACCGAGAATAAGGAAGGCTGCGCCGCTTCTTTCCCAGCAGGCAAGGATGCCTGCGCTTCCAGGATGGAAATGGTCACTTATGCCTTTCATCCGTCTCGACTCTGCCGAGCTAAAACCAAATGCCTTGCTCAAAAACGCCGCCTCGCCCGAGGCGCGTGAAGCGCATGCGGTGCGGCAGGCGGCGATGGAGTTCGAGGCCATGTTGCTCAAACAACTCACGGCGGCGCTGAATTCCTCTGAAGAAGACGAGGACAGTTTGTTTAGCAGCAACGAGGGCGGCTTTTACAAACAGATGTTCAGCGAACAGTTGGCGACGGCGATGGCGCGCAATGGCGGCGTGGGGCTGGCCGATGTCTTGGTGCAACGCTTAGGCGGGAAAGCCGCTGCCGTCGCCGAATCACATAGCACGCAACGCGCTGTTGAGACGGCTCGACTGTTGCGCGAGAACAATGCGGCTGAAAGACCGGCGGTGGCGACACCGGTATCTGTGGGGGTCTGTCTGCCACCGGCCACTGAACCAGCGGCAACGCCCACCAACCAGGCCGCTGCGCAATCAGTTGCCCACCTTCCAACTCAAACCACTTTGCGCGAGTTGCCTGCCGCACTTCGTGGCGTCGCGTCCCCGCACCTTGCTCCGAGTGCGGTGAGCGCGCCACCAGCGGCGGCAGCCAATCTCGCGCGTAACGCGACGGCGTCAGCGGCTCCGGTCGCCGTCGCGTTGCGCATCCCATTACACGGGCGCATCAGTTCCAATTTCGGCGTGCGCCATGACCCGCTGCACGGCGGCGTGCGGCGGCACGGCGGCGTTGACATCGCGGCCCCGCCAGGCACACCGATTGCCGCTGCGGCGGGGGGAACAGTGGTCTTCGCCGGGCGGCGCGGCGGCTATGGCAACCTGGTTGAGATTGAACACGCCGACGGCCAGCGCACCCGCTATGCCCACGCCGCGCGCCTGTTGGTGCAGGCCGGCGACGAGGTAAAACCAGGACAAACCATTGCCACCGTTGGTTCAACCGGGCGCTCGACCGGGCCGCATCTGCACTTTGAAGTCAACAAAGATGGTGCGCACGTAGACCCCTTACAAGCTGTGGCTAAAGATTCCAAACGTTCTCGCCGATAAGAAGCCGTAGGTTGCCTCTCCGCTCCCGTGAGCAAGGTTGAGGCGTCGAGGCATAACGGATCGTCATTGTGAGGAGTTTGCGAAATGAACCGAATTAACTTGAACGGCGGTGGCGAAGTCGAAGCGCGGCGCACGGGGCGATTGGAAACAGAGCGCTTGCCCGAAAACAGCACGGCAACACCCGCGAGCACAGGTGCGCCCACGGCGGCGGATTCGATCAGCGTTTCGGGACGCGCGGCAGAGCTTGGCGAACTGACCAATAAGACGTTGCAGTTGCCGGATGTACGGGCGGGGCGCGTCGAACAATTGCGCGCCCAAGTGCAAGGCGGAAATTACCAACCTGCCGCTGGCGACATCGCGGATGCCTTGCTGAAAGACACGCAGGATGGAACCACAGCGGTCTAATGAATGTTTGAAGTGCTGCGCCAAGGCGCAGCGTTGCAGGCGCACAACAAGATGCTCGACCAGTTAATCCAAAACGCGGCGCAGTTGATGCACGAACAGGCGGCGGCCTATCGGCGGCTCAATGCGGCTTGCTTGCAGTTGTGCGGCGCGTTGGTCGGCGGCCAGCCCGAAAAGATTGATTCTCTGACGCGCGCGGGCGCAGGCGAATTGCTCAAGATGCGCGTGCGGCTGGTGGAATTGATGGCGGCGCTTTCGGCCTTTGCTGACCGTCACGTGGGCAACGAAGGTCAGCCCGCGCTGAGCAATGAAACGCGTGTCGCCTTTCGCGCGGCGTCCAATGAATTGCTGAGTGCGGCCCGCGCGTTTCAACGTACACAGGCGCGCGCCGCCGCTGTCGCCAACAATGGCGCGACCTTCACCGCGAGTTGCATCGAATTGTCAGGGGTGCCGCCCCTCACCTACCGTGCGCCGTATGCGCGGCGCGGGGAGGTCAAATCATGGGCGTAAACTTTTCCTCGTTTGAAATCGGGCGGCGGGCGTTGCGCGCCAGTCAACTCGGCGTCACGATCACCGGGCAGAACATCGCCAACGTCAACACGCAAGGTTACACGCGCCAACAGGTGCAATTGCCGCCCATCGGCACCAACTTGCAACCGGGCGGCAGCGATCTTGGCCCGGATGGCGTGCGCGCCTTACGCGACAATTTCGTCGAGGCCCGTTTGAATGCCGAGACCGGCCTGAATGGCCGCTTGACCGCGCGCCGCGATGCGCTGGCGCCGGTGGACGCGGTCTTTAACGACTCCAACACGAGTGGCGGCATTCAAGCCGCGCTCACCAACTTTTTCGGCGCCTTCCGCGATTTAGAAGCGCAACCGACCTCCGTGCCGCTGCGCGCGCTGGTCGGGGCCAAGGCCGAAACGTTGGCCGATTCCTTTCAAGTTACGCGCGCGCGTTTGGCCGATATTCGTTCGAGCACTGACGCAGCCTATGGCCAGGGCGTTGACCAGGTGAACACCCTGACGCAACAGGTCGCCGACCTCAATAACAAGATTTCCATCGCGGAAAACATTGGCGAACAGTCCAGCGGGTTGCGCGATCAACGCGGCGAACTGGTGCGCCAGTTGGCCGAATTGACCGGCGGACGCGCCACCGAAGCGGGCAGCCTCGTGACCTTTCAACTGGCCGATGGCAAATCGCTGGTAGTCGGCACGCAAGCCTTCGCCTTGGGCACGACGAGCACGCCGCCCAATGGCTTGACGCAAGCGACGCTGGATGGCGTGCCCGCCAATTTTGCCAGCGGCAAGCTGCGCGGTTACCAGGACGCGCTGGGCGAGATCAACGGACAGATTGCCAGCCTCGATGACTTGTCGGCTTCTGTGGCCGACCGCGTCAACACTTTGCATACCTCTGGTACCGACCTGGACGGCAACCCGGGCACGGCAGTTTTTTTGGCGCAGGGCGGCGGCCCCGTCACGGCTGCGAATATCCAATTCAACACCGCACTGAAAGACGATCCGCGCAAGATCGTCACTGCCGCCAACGGCGCAGGCACCGGCGACGCCACGGTGGCGCGCGCGCTGGCGGGCTTGTTGCAAGACAATACTTCGGTAGTCGGCACGAAAACCGGCTCCTTCGAATCGTTTTATGCGGGGTTGGTGACGAGCGCCGGGCAAGGCGTTCATGCCGCCGAGGATGCGCTTTCGACGCAACAACTGATTTTGGCGCAGGCCCAGGCCCAGCGCGATTCGGTGTCGGGCGTCTCGCTCGACGAAGAAGCGGTCAACTTGTTGCAATACCAGAAGGCTTACGAGGCAGCGGCCCACTTTTTGAAAGTCGCCGACGAGATGACCCAGATCGTTTTATCGCTGGCGCAGTAATTGGAATGCGGAATGCGGAATTGACGCTGGGACAGTACCGCGCGCGTGAGCAAGCGGCGTGTCAAGCTTGCCCTCTTGGCTCCACTGCCAACCTGCCGCTTGCTCACGCGCGCGGCACCGTCCCAGCTTGCAGTTTTCCCGTACACCGAAGTGAAAACCGATCTAAGTGCGAAGGAAAGATGTCCGCTTTCCCCAATCCCAGGTATCCAAGATGACTTTTCGTGTCACAGATGGTTTCAGCAACGCCCGCCTCGTCGCGCAGATCACGGCGGGCCGGCAACGTATCGCCACCGCGCAGGAACGCATTGCCAGCGGCAAGCGCATCAATCGTCCGTCGGATGACCCGGTCGGCGCGGGCACGGTGGTGCGGCTGCGCAGTTCGGAAACGGCCCTCGCGCAGTTTCAACGCAATGCCGGCACGGCCAGCGATACGTTGCTGGCCGCCGATAGCGCGCTGGAAAGTTACGAGACGACGCTCGACCGGGCGCGCGCCTTGCTCACACAGGGCGGCTCGGACAACACCAGCGCCGAAGGCAAAAAGGACATCGCCGCCGAACTCGATCATCTGTTCGCGCAAACGCTCGGCCTGGCGAATCAAAAATTCGGCGACCGCTTCCTGTTCGGCGGCACGCGGCAAGATGTGCCGCCTTACGATAACAACGCCGTCCCGGCGGCCACGCCCGCGACACAACAACTGCTGCAACTCGACCCGGATGGCGCGCCCATCGCGATTGGAGTGACAGCGGAAGCGGCGTTTGCGGATGCCACCGGCTCGATTTTTACGGAGCTGAAAAATGCGGCGACGGCCTTGCGCGGCACGGGCAATCCGGCGGCGGATAAAACCGCCGTCCTGACCAGCCTGGACCGGCTCACCGTACTGGCCGAACAGGCCCGCACCGCGCACGCGCTGGTCGGCAACGGCCTGGAACGTGTGCAGGCGACCACTGATCAACTTGCGCAGCGTTCGATTGTGCTGGCGCAAGCCGCCGACCACACCGAAGGCGCAGACTTTGCCGAGTCCGCGTTGGAATTGACATCGTCGCAGCAAGCGCTGGACGCCATTTTGCAAACCCGGGCAGTCACCAATCGCCGCACCTTGCTCGATCTGCTGGGTTGATCTTTCCCAGAAGTATTGCCACAGAGGCACAGAGGCACAGAGCAATTTGGTTCACGACCGTAATTGTCTTTTTCTCTCTGTCTTCTTTTCTCTCTGTCTCTGTGTCTCTGTGCCTCTGTGGCAAAGCCTGCTTCATTTGTTTGACCTACGAAAGTTATGCCAAAGGTTCGCATTCAAAGCACGGACATCGAATATACCGAGAGCGATGTCATCACCTTCGAGGAAGGCTTGATCGGATTGCCGCAATTGCGCCGCCTGGTCGTAATCAGCCAGCCGGAGATCACGCCGTTCTTGTGGCTGGCCTCTGTCGAAGCAGACGAAACGGCATTTTTAGTGCTCGACCCGCAAGCCTATTGCGACAGTTACACGCCGCGGTTGCCGGGCGAAACGCGCGCGCGCATCGGCCTCAAAACTGATGAAGAACCGCTGCTATTGGCGATTACACGAATCATGCCGGAATGGCATGACTCGACGCTCAACCTGCGCGCGCCGTTGGTGATTTCGACCGGGGCGATGCGCGGGACGCAACCGGTGTTGACCGAAAGCGGCTACCGCTTGGATGAGCCATTGGCGGCGCTGGCCGCCCTAGTGTGAGGATGTGAGGACGGGACGGCTGACGAGAACCGTTGCCAGGACGGCAGCGGGTAATGGGCCAGGAGGGCTTTTCATGTTGGTGTTGAAACGGCAGGCCGGCGAGAAGCTGGTGATTGGGAATGAAATTACGATTGAGGTTTTAGCCGTCAGCGGCGATGGCGTGCGCTTGGGCATCGTCGCGCCGCGCGAAACTTCAGTGCATCGTTTTGAAATCTTCGCCGAGATTCAGGCCGCCAATCGGGCTGCCTCACAGACCACAGCCACACCCCGCGCCGCCTTAACCAGCCTGGCCGCGCGCTTGCGTTCTCCCGCCGCCGAACCCGAAGAAGACCAGTCAGAAGCGCCGGAGAAGCCCGGCTAAAACACAATGAGGTTGAATGTGCGTCCCCTTGTAGTAGCGAATTTATTCGCTGCGGCGCGTAACGAATAAATTCGTTACTACAAGGGGATGTCCCGCTTTGTGCGCACAGTCAAGACTTGCGCTTGGGTTGCTCAGACTGGCATGCCAGCGCCTGCCGGAAATCCAAAGAAACACTTTTATGAAACGCCGGGATTTTTCAGTTTTGATCGGATGGTTGATCGGCTTCGCCGCCATTGGCGGAGGCGCGTTGCTCGAAGGCATTCGCTTGCGGTTTCTGTGGCAACCGACCGCCGCGCTGGTTGTCTGCGGCGGCACGCTGGGCGCGGTCGTCGTCCGGCGTGGCTTGGGCGGGCTGAAAGAAGCCATTCACGCCACTTACATTTATTGCTTTCGCGAACAGGATGACGAGTTGGAAGCCGGGCTGGCGCGCCTGACCTGGCTGGCCCGGCTGGTCAAACGCGAAGGCGTGCGCGCCCTGGAACCACATGCCAACAACAGCACTGACCCACTGCTCGCCAAAGGCCTGGCCCTGATTGCCGATTACGCCGAACCGCGCACCGTGCGCGAACGGCTCCAGCGCATGCTCGATGCCGAAGACGAACGCGGGTTGGGCGAAGTGGCGACGCTCGATGCCGCCGGCAGTTACGCGCCGACCTTCGGCATCATCGGCGCAGTGCTGGGGCTGATTTACGTGTTGCGCTCGCTGGCCGATCCGGGCGCGTTGGGCCTGGGCATCGCGACGGCCTTCGTCGCCACAATCTACGGCATCGGCATCGCCAATCTGGTGTTCTTCCCGCTGGCGGCGCGCTTGCGCGATCAACATCGCTTGCGCATGAAACGCCGCGAAGTGCTGGCCGAAGCCCTGGTCGCCTTTGCCGCGCACGAAACGCCCACGGCGATTGCCGCGCACCTGGCCAATCAAACTGGCTACGGCGCTTAGGAGGAATGCCCCTTGTTCGAGACTGCTGATGACCAGGTCAAACGGCGCAAAGCTGGCGACAACACCGTCGGGCAGGAAGCGAACCATCGCGACCGCTGGCTGGTTTCGTATGCCGATCTGATGACCTTGCTGTTTGCCTTGTTCGCGGTGCTTTATGCCGCCGCTGATCGCGACCGCGCGCAAGCCGTCGCTGCCGCGCTGAGCCAGCAAATCGCCGGCGCGCCCGCCGCCGCGCTGGGGCCGCCGGGCGGGAGCGGTGTCTTGCCGGGCAGCGATTCAGTGACCGAAGCGCGCGCGGCGGTCGAATGGGCGCTGGCGCAAAATGAACTGCTGCGGGCGCGGGCGCGGGTGTTGACGACGGGGCGCGGTTTTGTGGTGTCGCTGGCCGAGGCCGGTTTCTTTGCGGCGGGCGAGGCGGCGGTGCGTGACGATGCGCGCGGTTTGATTGACACGCTGGCCGATAGCCTGAGCGGCGCGCGCACGCAAATTCGGGTCGAAGGGCATACCGACGCGACGCCGATTGCCACCGCGCGGTATCCCTCGAATTGGGAGCTTTCGTCCGCGCGCGCCTCCAAGGTGTTGGCGCAACTGGTCGCGCGCGGCATCGCGCCCGCGCGGCTTTCGGTCGCCGGATATGCCAGCGAACGTCCGGTCGCCGATAACAACACGCTGGAAGGCCGCGCGCTCAATCGTCGCGTTGATCTGGTCATCTTGAACACAGAGCAATAGCGGCGGCTGCTCAGACATCCCCAGCAATCCCCATTCGCCACACTCACACTAGCCGTCATCCGCTCAATCGGCTGGCTAATTGTCAGGAAGGATCTGCAATGAAATATCTGACTTGGTCTTACTACGGCTTGACAGCGCAGCTCGACGTTGGACGCCCGCGCGTTGTCAGTGATGGCTTGATGAAGTGTTTGCTGGCGCTGCTGTTGGCCTGGCCTGCCCAGGCGGTCTGGGCACAGTCAGCCAAAAACGACCTGACCACGACCAGCCTGGAAGAGTTGCTGAACATCGAGGTCACCTCGGTCTCGAAGAAAGAAGAGAAACTCTTTCAGACCGCAGCGGCCATCTATGTCATCACGCAAGAAGACATCCGGCGTTCCGGGTTGACCAGCATTCCCGAATTGCTGCGGCTGGTGCCGGGCTTGTCAGTAGCGCGTGTTACCGGCAGCATCTGGGCGATCAGCGCGCGCGGCTTCAATGGTCAATATGCCAACAAACTGCTGGTGCTGGTGGATGGCCGCAATACTTACTCGCCGATTTTCGCGGGCGTTTACTGGGACGAACAGGATTTGCCGCTCGAAGACATCGAGCGCATCGAAGTCATTCGCGGCCCCGGCGGCACGCTCTGGGGCGCGAATGCCGTCAACGGCGTCATCAACATCATCACCAAACGCGCCAAAGACACACAAGGCGGGTTACTTAGCACCGGCGGCGGCAACGCAGAGCAGGGCTTCGGCACTGTGCGTTACGGCGGCAAGCTGGGCAGCCAAGCCTACTATCGGTTTTATGCCAAATACTTCAATCGCAGCGGTCTCGTGAATGCCCTGGGGCAGGCGGCGCGCGACGGCGAACAGATCGCGCGCGCGGGCGGACGCGCCGAGTGGCAATTTTCCGGGCGCGATGCGCTGACTGTGCAGGGCGACGTTTATAAAGGCGATTTGCGCGAGACCGGCACGCTCATTTCCGCGGCGACGCCCTTTGCGCCGCTGGCCAACACGCGCGCCACCCTCTCCGGTGAGAATGTGCTGGCGCGTTGGAATCACGCCTCCTCGCCACGCTCCGACACCGCCCTCCAATTCTATTATGACCAGACGAGCCGCCAGGCGGCCGCGCTCACCGATGAAATTGACACCTTCGACCTCGACTTCCAGCACCATCTGGCGGCGGGGCGGCACGACCTGGTCTGGGGGCTGGGGTACCGGTCGGTCTTCGATGAAACGAATAGCAGCAGCCGGACACCCGTGCAATTTACACCTAAAGACCGGCGCTATCGGCTTTTCAGCGGCTTTGTGCAGGATGAGTTGACCTTGGTCAAAGAGCGTCTGCGGCTGACACTCGGCACGAAACTCGAACACAACGATTTTTCCGGCGTCGAAGCCCAGCCCAGCGTCCGCTTGTTGTGGACGCCGAGTCAGCGCCAGACCTATTGGGGCGCTATTTCGCGCGCGGTCAGAACGCCTTCGCGCTCCTGGCATGACGTGCGGGCCAATCAGGCCGCCTTCCCCGGCCCGGACGGAACGCCCAACATTCTGGCGTATTTCGGCGACCGTGGGTTCAAGTCTGAAAACGTGCTCGCCTACGAGATCGGTTATCGCAGTCAAATGTACGACCGCCTTTCGCTCGACGTGACGGCGTTTTACAACCGTTATCACCGCCTGCTGACTGTGGTGCCCGAACGCCCGTTTTTTGAACTCGACCCGCTGCCGCCGCACGTGGTCATCCCGCTGCGCTTCAGGAATCTGACGCACGGTGAAACCTACGGCGTCGAAGCGTCAACCAATTGGAACATCACCAGCCAATGGAAATTGAGCGGCAGCTATTCTTTCTTACGCCTGCAATTGCACCGCGAAGACGCCACCCTCCCTGTAGCCGCTGAGCAAGGCGAAAAGGAAAACCCGCAACATCAGTTTCAAGTGCATTCCTTCTTCAAACTGCCGCGCAACTTTGAACTGGATGCGGCGCTCTATCACGTCTCGGCGCTGACGGCGCAGCAGATTCCCCGCTACACCCGGCTTGATCTCAGGCTGGGGTGGCGCGTGACAGAAAGCCTCGATTTCAGTCTGGGCGGTCAAAATCTGCTCGATAACCGGCATCCCGAATTCAATGGCTTAGACCTCACCGTCGTCCCAAGCCAGATCAAACGCAGCTTTGTGGGGAAAGCGACATGGCGATTCTAACTGCGCCGAATCTGGCTGCGCCGAATCTGGCTGCGCCGAATCTGAAGGAAGCCTTCGCGCGCAGAAGCTGTGTGGCGTGGCGCAGGCGCGCCTGTTGGGTCAGCGGCGTGTTCCTGCTGGGGGCGCTGGTTGCCAGCTTCGGCCCTGACCCGCAGCAGGCCCTGGCGCAAGCGGCCAGCGAATATCAGGTCAAGGCCGCCTTCCTGTTCAACTTTGCGAAATTCGTCGAGTGGCCGGCGGAAACCTTCAACGACGCCAGCGCGCCTTTCGTCATCGGCCTGCTCGGCGACGACCCTTTTGGCAACACGCTCGACCAGGCCATCAACGGCAAGGCCATCAATGGACATCCGTTGCTGATCAAACGCTTGAAGCGCGGCCAGAACCTGCGCGGCTGCCACATCCTTTTCATCAGTTCATCGGAGCGCGGCCGTTGGGCGCAAATCTTCGAGAGTCTCAGAGGCGCGAGCGTCTTGACCATCGGCGAAGCCGAGCAATTTACCGAGCAAGGCGGTCTGATCAATTTCGTTATCGAAGGCGGCAAGGTGCGCTTTGAAATCAATGCGGAACCCGCCGAACAGTGCCATTTGAAAATTAGCTCGCGGCTGCAAATTTTGGCGAAACCTGCCCGGGGCGGACAGGCCGCAAGGAGGGAGTAAGATGCGCGTTTTCCAGCAACTCTCAATCAAACGCAAACTGACCCTGATCATCATGCTCACCAGCGGCGCCGGGCTGCTGTTGGCATGCGCGGCGTTTATTACTTATGACCTGGGCAGCGCGCGCCAGGCGATGGTGCGCGACCTCACGACGCTGGCCGAGATGCTCGAATTGAACAGCACCGCCGCCCTCACCTTCGACGATCAGCAGTCCGCCCGCGAGTTACTGGCGGGCTTGAGCGCCAAACCGTCTATCGTTTCCGCCTGTCTTTACGACAAAGATGGCGCGTCGTTTGCCAAATACTTGCGCGGCGACGCGCAAGCCAGATTCACGCCGCCCGTGCCGCAAACGCCGGGGAGCTATTTCAGCCAAGACCGGTTGGTGTTGTTTCAGCAGATCAACCTGAGCGGCGAAATGGTCGGCACGATTTATCTGGAATCCGATCTGAAAGAATTGGACGCGCAATTGAAGCGGCACGCCAGCATCCTGGTCATCATTCTGCTGGCGGCGCTGGGCGTAACCTTGCCGCTCTCGGCCAAATTGCAACGCGTCATTTCGCAACCGCTGGAGCATCTGGCGCACACGGCGCGCGTCATCTCGGTCGAGCAGAATTACTCTATGCGCGCCAGCAAAACGAGTCAGGATGAGTTGGGGCAATTGATAGACGGCTTCAACGAGATGCTCGAACAGATTCAGGCGCGCGACTCGGCGCTGCAACAACAACGCGAACTGGTCGAACAACAGGTGCTCGAACGCACCGCCGATCTCAAAACCAGCGAGGAGCGCTTCAAGTCGTTGAGCGCCGCCTCGCCCAGCGGCATCTATCAGACGGACGCGCAGGGGCAGTGCATTTATACCAATGCGCGCTGGCAGACGCTCTCCGGCCTGAGTTTTGAAAAGAGCCTGGGCACCGGCTGGCTGCGCGCGTTACACCGGGAAGATCAAGCCACTTTACAGGCGGCGCTGTTGGCGGCGGCGCGCAACGGCGGCGAAGTGGTCAACGAATTCCGCTTCCGCAACCAGGCCGGCGAGATTTGCTGGGCCTATAACTGTGCGACCGCGCTTTACGCCGAAGACGGCCAGTTCGCCGGTTTGCTGGGCACCATCACCGACATCACCGCCCGCAAACGCGACGAAGCCGAGTTGTTCCGCGCCAAAGAAGTGGCCGAAGCCACCAACCGCGAATTGGCCGCCACCAACCGGCAACTCGAAGAAGCCATCGCGGCAGCCCAGCGTCTGACCATCGCGGCGGAAGAGGCCAACCGCGCCAAGAGCGAATTCCTGGCGAATATGAGCCACGAAATTCGCACCCCCATGAACGGCATCATCGGCATGACCGAACTCACGCTCGACACCGAACTCAACACCGAACAGCGCGAATATGTAGACATGATCAAAAGCTCGGCGGATGCGCTGCTCACCGTGATCAACGACATTCTCGATTTCTCGAAGATCGAAGCCGGCAAGCTGAGTCTCGAAGCCCTTGATTTCGATTTGCGCGAAACCGTCGAAGAGACGCTGAAAACGCTCGCGCTGCGGGCGCACCAAACCGGCCTGGAAATGGCTTGTTACATCCAGCCCGGCGTCCCCGAAGCGGTGGATGGCGATGCCGCGCGCCTGCGGCAAATTCTGGTCAACCTGGTGGGCAATGCCATCAAGTTCACCAAACGCGGCGAAGTCGTCGTGGAAGTGCGGAGGGCGGAGGGCGGAGGGCGGATTGAAGATCTGCCACAAGTCGAACGCACCGTTAATTCCGAGCCTTCCGGTCATTCCAGGCAGGCCAAACAATCCGCACTCCGTCATCCGCACTCCGCCATCCAATTGCATTTCACTGTGCGCGACACGGGCATCGGCATTCCGTTAGACAAGCAAGCGCGCATCTTCGAGGCCTTCACCCAGGCCGACGGCTCGACGACGCGGCAGTATGGCGGCACGGGTTTGGGCCTCAGCATTTCGCAGCAACTGGTGGCCTTGATGGGCGGCAGGATGTGGGTCGAGAGCGAACCGGGCCAGGGCAGTACGTTTCATTTCACCGCCGCGCTCGGTCTGCCGCGCGCTCCGGTCGAGCCACGGGCCGCCGCCGCCGTGCCCTATGATCTCGCGGGCCTGGCCGTGCTGGTGGTGGATGACAACGCGACGAATCGCCGCATTCTCGCAGCGACCTTGAGCCATTGGGGCATGCAGCCGGTGCTCGCCGAGAGCGCCGCCGCCGCCTTACCAGCCTTGGATCACGCCCGCGATACCGACAATCCCTTTGCACTTATTCTGCTGGATTGTCACATGCCGGAAATGGACGGGTTCACGCTCGCCGCCGCGCTCAAACAGCGGCCCGAATTGGCCGAGACCGCCACCATCATGCTGACCTCCGCCGGTCAAATCGCCGATTGCGAGCGCCGCCGCGAATTGGGCCTGGCCGCCTGTCTCTCCAAGCCAGTCAAACAAGCGGAGCTACGCCACGCGCTCGCCACCGCGCTCGGTTTCACCGCGCCGCCCGTGGCGCCTGCTCAACGCGCCACGCCCAGCGCGCCGGTCACACCAGAGCAGCATCTGCGCGTGTTGCTGGCCGAAGACAATCTGATCAATCAACGGCTGGCGATCCGCCTGTTAGAAAAGCACGGTCATCGGGTAACCGTAGCCAACAACGGCCAGGAGGCGCTCGCCGCCTTTGCGCAGCAGCCGTTCGACCTGGTGCTGATGGATGTGCAGATGCCCGTGCTGGACGGCTTCAAAACCACGGCGCGCATTCGCGCCGAGGAGAGCCTGCACGGCCAGCACGTCCCGATCATTGCCCTGACAGCGCACGCGATGAAAGGCGACCGCGAACGCTGCCTTGCCGCTGGCATGGATGGGTATCTGGCCAAACCGCTTCAGTCCGCCGAGTTGCTGGCCGTCCTCACCAGACTGGCGCCGCAGGCCGGTCAAGCAACCAGGCCCGCGCCGCCGGTCGAAAGGCCGGAAGTCGAAGCCGCCGTTTTCGATCAAGCGCGAGCGCTGGCCCAGGTGGAAGGCGATCACGAGTTGCTGGCCGAGTTGGGG
Source organism: Acidobacteriota bacterium (assembly GCA_016196035.1). Taxonomy (NCBI): domain Bacteria; kingdom Pseudomonadati; phylum Acidobacteriota; species Acidobacteriota bacterium. The sequence continues at coordinate 13,151 of JACPYM010000073.1, forward strand.
GAACTCTTCCGGCAGGATAGCCCGCGCTTGCTGGCCGCGCTGGCACAAGCCAGCGCCAAGCACGATCGCGCGGGCCTGGCGCGCGCCGCCCATGCCCTCAAAGGCGCGGCGGGCAACTTTGGCGCGCAAGCGACGGTGGCCGCAGTTTGTCGTTTAGAGGAACTGGCGCAAACCGGGAATTTCGACGGGGCCGACCTGGCCTGCCAAGCGCTGGAGGCCGAGTTAAACCGGCTCAACGCGGCGCTTGGCGCATTAATGGCGCTAAGCACGGCCTAGCGCCGTTTGCAGTTGCGTTTACGGGAGTCAGTTGACATTGGGACAGTACCGCGCGCGTGAGCAAGCGGCGCTTTGGCAATTCGGCCAATGGTGCGAGCGCGCGCACGCAGGCACACGCCGCGTTTGAAAAGCGTGGGAACGGGAGCAGCTATGACAAGTTTCTGTTTGAGTGGAAGGCAACTAAGCAGAGCCGTGGCAGCGGCGCTTTGGTTATTCGTGTGTCTGGCTGGAACAGCGCTCTCCCAGCCAAGAAGTCAGGAGCCTACCTGGCATAGCCCGGACATTTGGCGGCAACCGCAAGGCCTGCCCCAGAACTCCGTGCTGGCGCTACGGCAAACGCGCGACGGTTACCTCTGGGTCGGCACCAAAGGCGGCGTCGCCCGGTTTGATGGCGTCCGGTTTACGACCTTTGATGATCGCAATCTGCGGCAGTTGCGTGAGAATGAAGTCTGGGCCTTGGCCGAAGGCCCCGACGGCAGTTTGTGGATGGGCACTTTTGGCGGCGGTCTCAGCCGCTACCAACAAGGACAGTTCACCGTTTACACCACCAAAGAGGGGTTGCCCAATGATTTCGTCACCACCATTTGCCCTGACCAGACCGGCGGTTTGTGGATCGGCACCGATGGCGGACTGAGCTATTTCAAAGATGGCCGCTTCACCAATTACACCGTCAAAGACGGGCTGGCGTATAACGCGGTCAAAGCGCTGTTTACCGACACGGATGGCAGTTTGTGGATCGGCACCGGGCGCGGCGGTCTGAATCAGTTCAAAGACGGCAAGTTAATCCAGCACAAACTTGCCGCTCTCCCAGCCGAGGCAAATACAAAATTCATTTTCCGCGCGCGCGACGGAGCGCTCTGGCTGGGCACATCCGTTGGCTTGATTCGTTGGCAGGCGGGCCGGGCCACACGCTTTGGCATGCGCGACGGCTTGGTTTCCGAACAGATCAACACCGTGCTCGAAGACGCTGAAGGCACGCTTTGGATCGCCACCGACCGCGGCCTCAATCAATACCGGCACGGCAAAATTCTGGCCTACCACATCCGAGCTGAAGACCACGCCACCGACCCGGTGCTGGCTCTGCTCGCTGATCGCGAAGGCAATCTCTGGGTCGGCTTTCGCAATGAGGGGTTGGGGCGCATACGGCGTGGACAATTTGAAAATTACACCCGGCAAGACGGGCTGGCCGATGATAACGTCTCGGCCGTCCTGCAAGATCATTACGGCCATGTTTGGCTGGGCACCAGTCAAGGCTTGAACTTGCTCAAGCACGGCGTGATTGCCACCTTCCACTTTGGGAACAATCCCCACAGCCAACGCATCACGGCCCTCGCCGAAGATCGGGCGGGCAATCTGTGGGTGGGCACAGCCGCAGGTTTGTTTAAGGCAAATCTAGCCGCGGGCTGTAATGACTGGCCTTGCCATCCACGCTTCACACCTATCAGCGACCCGGCGTTGCCGCCATTTTTTGTGCGGACGATTTACGAAGATCGTGAAGGCGCCATTTGGATCGGCCTGGACCTTGATGGTTTGGTCAAATATCAGCGCGGCGGCTTTACGCTTTACACCACGACCGACGGCCTCTCACAAAATGCGGTGCGCGCCCTGTGCGAAGATCGGGCGGGCAACTTTTGGATCGGCACGCGGGGCGGGGGCTTAAATCTGTTCAAAGACGGCCGCTTCACGGTTTATACCGAAAAGGACGGGCTGGCCAGTAACGGCGTGCAGAGCTTTTATCTGGACCGCGAGGACACGCTTTGGCTGGCCACGCGCCACGGTTTGAATCGTTTCAAGGACGGCCATTTCACCAGCTACACCGTGAATGACGGCTTGTATTCCAACTATGCCTACGGCCTGGTCGAAGACGACCTGGGCAATTTGTGGATGAGTTGCAGCAAGGGCATTTTCCGGGTCAGCAAACAGCAGCTCAATGATTTTGCCGCCGGGCGCACACGCTGGCTCACCTCGGTGGCGTATGGACGCGAGCATGGGTTGAACAGCACCATCGGCGCGGTCGGCCATCATCCCGTCGGGTGGAAAACCACTGACGGCAAGATTTGGTTCGGCACCTTTGGGGGAGTCTGTTTCACTGACCCGGCAAAATTGACCAATAACACTTTGGCTCCACCCGTCCATCTCGAAGAAGTGCACATTGATGAACAGCTTTATGCACTGGGACAAATGGCCGTCGCCCCGCCAGGCCGGGGTGATCTGGCGTTTCAATACACCGGCTTGAGTTTTCTGGCGCCGGAAAAAGTGCGCTTCAAATACAAACTGGAAGGGTATGACCGCGACTGGGTCGAGGCGGGCGAACGGCGCACGGCGTTTTACAGCAACATCCCGCCGGGCCGCTATACCTTTTACGTGCGCGCCGCCAACAACGACGGGGTGTGGAACGAAACCGGCGTGCGCTACCAACTCCGGCTCGCGCCGCATTTCTATCAGACTTATTGGTTCTATGCGCTCTGCTTGTGTTTGTTGGCGTTCACAGTGGGCGCCGGCTACCGCCTGCGGCTCGCGCATCTGCAAGTGCGCGAACACGCGCTGACGGTAATCGTCAATGAGCGGACACAGGCATTGCAGCAGGAGGTGGCCGAGCGCAAACGCACCGAACAAGCGTTGCGCGAAAACCAGCAACGCCTGCGCACAATCCTCAATTCCGAACCCGAATGCGTCAAATTAGTCGCCGCCGACGGCAGCCTGCTGGAGATGAACCCTGCCGGCCTCGCCATGATCGAGGCTGACGATCAAGAGGCTGTGCTGGGTCAATCGGTCTTTGGCTTGATCGCGCCGGCGTACCTGCCCGCATTTCAAGAATTGCATGCGGCGGTTTTTCGCGGCGAGTCGCGTGTCGCCGAGTTCGAAATCATCGGACTCAAAGGCACCAGGAAAAGGATGGAAACCCATGCCTGTCCCTTATTCGATAGTACGGGAACCATCATCGCGCAACTGGCAGTCACCCGTGACATCACAGAGCGCAAACGGGCCGAGGAAATCCTGCAAGCCTCGGAAGCCAAGTTCCGGGGCCTGCTCGAAGCCGCCCCGGATGCCATCGTGGGGGTTGACCAGGCGGGCCGCATCCTGCTCGTCAACACCCAAACCGAACGGCTCTTCGGCTATCAACGCGCGGAACTGCTGGGCCAACCCCTGGAGATGCTGGTACCCGCGCGGTTCAGGGGCGCCCACCACGACAAGCGGGCGCAGTATGCCGCTGACCCGCAACAGCGTCCGATGGGCACGGATGCCACGCTTTACGCGCAGCACAAAGATGGTCATGAAATTCCAGTCGAGATCAGTCTCAGCCCCTTGCAAACGCCCGAAGGATTGTTCATCACCAGCGTCATTCACGACATTACCAAGCGCAAGCAGCGTGAAGAGGCGTTGCGGAATTCCGAAGCGCTCTACCATTCGCTGGTCGAAGGCTTGCCGCTCAATATCTTTTTGAAAAACCGCGCTGGCCGCTTCACCGCCGTCAATCGCGGTTTTTATAACGCGGTGGAAAGAACGCCTGCGGAAGTCATCGGGTATACGGATTTAGACTTGTTCCCGGCAGAGCTGGCGGAAAAATATCAGCAGGACGACCGGCTGGTGATGGAGACCGGGGAAGTGATCAATCGCATCGAAGAGTTCCAGAAACCGGATGGCGCGGTGATCTATGTCGAGGTGCGGAAATCACCGGTCTACGACGCCCACGGCGTCATCGTGGGGACGCAGGGGGCTTTCTGGGAAGTAACCGAACGCATCCAAGACGAAGCGTTGCTGGTAGCGGAACAACGGATTCTCGAAATGATCGCGACGGACGCCCCGCTGGCCGCAGTATTGGAAGCGGTGAGCCGCACCATCGAAGAGCAAACCGGCCAAATGCTCTGTTCCATCCTGTTGTTGGACGCCACGGGAAAGCACCTCAGCCAAGGGGCCGCACCCAGCTTGCCCGCCGCTTACAATGCAGCCATTGATGGCGTTGAAATCGGCCCCAATGTCGGCTCTTGCGGGACGGCGGCGTATTTTGGCAAACAGGTCATCGTCGCTGATCTGGCTACCGATCCATTATGGGCGGACTACAAAGAACTGGCTTTGTCGCATGGCTTGCGGGCTTGTTGGTCAACCCCGATTTTCTCGACTACGCGCCAAGTGCTTGGCACCTTCGCCGTCTACTACCGCACCCCACAAAGCCCTGATGCGAACGAGTTGTTGCTCGTCGCAAGAGCCACTCATCTGGCCGGCATCGCCATCGAACGCGCGCAAGCCGAGATCGCCTTGCAACAGGCCAAAGAGAACGCCGAAGCCGCGAACCAGGCCAAGAGCGAGTTTCTGGCCAACATGAGCCACGAGATTCGCACGCCCATGAACGGCATCATCGGCATGACCGAACTCACCCTCGACACCCAACTCGACAGCGAACAGCGCGAGTACCTGGACATGATCAAAAGCTCGGCGGATGCGCTGCTCACCGTCATCAATGACATTCTCGATTTCTCGAAGATCGAGGCGGGCAAGCTGCATCTCGACCAGGCGCCTTTCAACCTGCGCGAATCCGTCGAAGAGACGATGAAGACGCTCGCCTTGCGCGCCCATCAAAAGGGCTTGGAACTGGCCTGCCATTTCGATCCCGGCGTGCCCGAAGCCCTCAACGGCGACCCCGCGCGCCTGCGCCAGATTCTGATCAATCTGGTCGGCAACGCCATCAAATTCACCCAGCAGGGCGAAGTCGTCGTGGAGGTCAGCCGCGTCGAAAACGTCCCGCCCCCGCCGGGTGAAGCCGCCACGGCGCAGTTGCACTTTGCGGTGCGCGACACCGGCATCGGCATTGCACCGGAAAAACAAACCCGCATTTTCGAAGCCTTCACCCAGGCCGATGGTTCGACGACGCGGCATTACGGCGGCACGGGTTTGGGCCTGACGATTTCTGCGCAACTGGTCGCCATGATGGGCGGGCAACTGTGTGTCGAGAGCGTCTTGGGCCAGGGCAGCACGTTTCATTTCACGGCGGGATTCGAGTTGCAAGCCGCGCCGCACCAACCGGGCCTCGCCCTTGAGCGCGGCGAGTTGCGCGGGCTGCCGGTGCTGGTGGTGGATGACAACGCCACCAATCGCCGCATTCTGGGCGCCCTGTTGGCCACATGGGGCATGCAACCGGTACTGGTCGAGAGCGGCCCCGCCGCCTTACAGGCGCTGCAACAGGCGCACGCTGCGCAAGCTCCTTTCCCGTTGGGGCTGCTTGATTGCCACATGCCGGACATGGACGGCTTCATGCTGGCGGCGGCCATCAAACAGCAACCGGCGCTGGCCCCAACAACCCTGGTCATGCTGACTTCGGCGGGCCAGTTCAGCGAATGCGAGCGCCGCCGCCAAATGGGCCTGGCGGCCTGTTTGACCAAACCCATCAAACAGGCTGAATTGCTGCAAACCATCCTGGCGGTGCTGCATCCGCCCCGCCCCGCGCCCGCGTCCCCGGTGCGTCCGGCGTCCGCCCGGCCCGCGACTGCCGCCAGCAAACACATTCTGTTATGCGAAGACAATCTGGTGAATCAGCGGCTGGCCACGCGCTTGCTGGAAAAGCAAGGCCACACAGTCATCCTGGCCAACAACGGGCAGGAAGCCCTCGCCTTGCACGAAACCGCCACCTTCGATCTGGCGCTGATGGATGTCCAGATGCCGTTGCTCGACGGCTTTGAAGCGACCCGCCAGATGCGCGCGCGCGAACGCCGGACGGGCGCGCACTTGCCCGTCGTGGCGATGACGGCCCATGCCCAGCCCGGCGATCACGAACGCTGCCTGGCCGCCGGCATGGATGGCTATCTCGCCAAACCACTCAAAGCCGCCGAACTCTATGCGGTCATCGCGGCGTTGGTTCCCACCGCCGCCACGGCTGCGCCCGGCGAAAAAGTTTTTGATGAAACCGCGCTGCTGGCACAGGTCGAAGGCGATACGGAATTGCTGACCGAGTTGGTTGAGCTATTTGCCGGCGACAGTCCGCGACTGCTGACCGAACTCAAGCAAGCACTCGACACCGGCCACAGCAAGGCCGTGGCCCAGGCCGCACACGCGCTCAAAGGCGCGGCGAGCAATTTTGGCGCGCAAGACGTGGTGGCGCTCGCCCGGCGCTTGGAAGAAGCGGGCCGCGCTGAAACCTTGCGGGAAGCGGACACGCTCTGTTTGGCCTTAGAAGCCGAAGTCGGGCGTTTGAACATTGAATTGGGCGCCTGGATGGAACGCGGCAAAACCTCCACGTCTACGGAGTGAGCAGGTTGGATGGGAGCAGGTTGGATGGGAGCAGGTTGGATGGGAGCAGGTTGGATGGGAGCAGGTGAGGATTTCGTGAGACATAGGCTTCAACCCGTTTTGTCGGTGCTGGCGAGCGGCGCGCGGCTCGCCTTCCTGGTGACCGGCTTGAGCATACTTTGGCAGTACGACCACACCCCCGGTCAGGCCGCCGCGCCTCCCCCGGTTTGGCCCGCGGCCAGTCGCATCCCACGTTCGTTAGAACATCCCACGCTGATGCTGCTGACGCACCTGCATTGTCCTTGCACGCGCGCCAGTCTGGCAGAGCTAGACCGCTTGCTGGCGCACAGCCAGGGCCTGGTCAAAGCCTTTGTACTTTTCTATCAACCGGACAGTCTCCCCAAGGACGGCCCAACGGAATGGACAAATACTGGCCTCTGGCAAACAGCCGCCGCGATTCCTGGCGTGACGGTGTTGCCCGATGCAGAGGGACGTGAAGCGCGGCTTTTTCACGCTACGACTTCTGGGCATGTGGTGCTTTACGACACCACAGGCCAGTTACTCTTTAACGGCGGTGTTACGGGTTTGCGCGGTCACGCCGGCGATCACGCCGGTCGCAACGCGCTGCTCGCGCATTTGACGGGCGCAGTGACAGCAGAGGCGCGCACGCGCGTCTTCGGTTACGCCTTGTTTGATGCAGCCCACGCCAGCCGTACCACGGGAATTCAGATATGCAATCCATAGCCAATCAGGCCAGCGCCCAGCAGGCGGCGCGCGCCGCAACTGTTTTTCGCGCGCAGCAGCAGCAAATTTTCCAGCAAACCGACCGCATGTTCGCGGCCTTGATGGTGGTGCAATGGGCGGCCAGTCTGGCCGCCGCCCTGTGGCTTTCGCCGCGGACTTGGGCGGGCACGACCAGCCAGACGCATGTGCACGTCTGGGCCGCGTTGTTGTTGGGCGGCGTCATTACGCTGCCGCCGGTGAGCCTGGCCCTGTCGCGGCCCGGCTGGGTCGTCACCAGGCACACGATTGCCGTTGGGCAGATGTTGATGTCCGGGTTGTTGATACACATTTCCGGCGGACGCATTGAAACGCACTTTCACATTTTCGGTTCGCTGGCCTTCCTGGCCTTTTACCGTGATTGGCGCGTGCTGATTCCGGCCACCGTGGTGACGGCGTTGGATCATTTTCTGCGCGGCGTGTATTGGCCGCAGTCCGTTTACGGCATCCTCACGCCCGGCAGCCTGCGCTGGCTCGAGCATGCGGGCTGGGTGTTGTTTGAGGATTTCTTTCTCTGCCTGACCTGCCTGCGCGGCGTGCGCGAGATGCGCGATACTGCCAACCGGCAAGTCGAGCTGGAGAGCCTCAATGAAAATATCGAACAACAAATCCGCACTCGCACGGAAGAGTTGTACGCGAGCGTAAAACGCTTCCGCACGCTGAGCGCCTCAGCGCCGATGGGCATCTTTGAAATGGACGCCCAGAAAAACAATATCTACAGCAACGAGCATTGGCACGAACTGTCGGGGTTGAGTTTCGAGGAAACGCTTGGCAACGGTTGGACTGATGCCGTGCTCCCGGAAGATTTAGCTATCCTCATCGCCCAGCGCGGCGCCGAACGCAACGGACGAGAACGGCTCAATGAGTTCAGAATCCGGGACAAACAAGGAAAACTCCGCTGGGTGCATAGCTCTTCCGCGCCGCTGCTGTCAGAAACGGGCGAATTGACGGGTTATGTCGGCACGATGATGGACATTACCAAGCTCAAGGAAACCGAAGAGGCCATTCGGCAAAGTGAAGAGCGTTACCGCACCATTATCGAAGAAATGGCCGATAGCTATTGGGAAATGGATCTCAACGGGCGCTTCACGTTTTTCAATTCGCGCGTAATGGAAGAACAACGCCGCACACGCGCAGAGTTGCTGGCCATTTCGATTGACTATCACCCGCAAGCCGACGATGAAAATTACGCCATTATGGCGCGGGCCATGAGACAGGTTTACCAAACCGGTGCGCCCTTACGCGGCATTGTTACCGAATTGATCCGTGGTGATCAGACGCGCTACACCGTGGATACCAGCGTCACGCTGATCCATGACGGCAATGGCCGTCCACAGGGCTTTCGCGGCATTGCCCGCGACGTAACGCAACGCCGCCGCGCCGAACTGGAAATGCAAAGGGCCAAGGAAGCCGCTGAAGAAGCCAGCCGCGCCAAAAGCGAATTCCTGGCCAATATGAGCCACGAGATTCGCACGCCCATGAACGGCATCATCGGCATGACCGAACTCACCCTCGACACCGAGCTTGACAGCGAACAGCGCGAATATCTGGAACTCATCAAAACGTCGGCGGATTCGCTGCTCACCATCATCAACGACATTCTCGATTTCTCGAAGATCGAAGCCGGCAAGCTCAGCCTCGACAGCGTGCCCTTTGATCTCTGCCACGAGACCGAAGAAACCATGCGCGCGCTGGCTTTCCGCGCGCACCAGAAAGGGTTGGAACTGGCCTGCCACATTCAGCCCGGTCTGGGCGGCGTGCAAGGCGACCCGACGCGCTTGCGGCAAATCCTGATCAACCTGGTCGGCAACGCCATCAAATTCACCCAGCAGGGCGAAGTCGTGATCGAGGTCAACCGCGCCGAAACCAGCCTGCCGCGCGCGTTATGGCAGCCCAGCGCTGGGCCGCCTGGCCAAACGGTCTTGCGCGACTACTCGCAAGACCTGCTGCTGCATTTCGCGGTGCGCGACACGGGCATCGGCATTCCGCTGGCCAAACAGAGCCAGATTTTCGAGGCCTTCACACAAGCCGACGGTTCGACGACGCGGCTCTATGGCGGCACGGGGCTGGGGCTGGCCATCTCTTCACAACTCGTCAAATTGATGGGCGGAACGATCCGGGTCGAGAGCGAACCGGGCCACGGCAGCACCTTCCATTTCACAGTGCCTTTCGCCGCGGCCCAGCAGCAGTTGGTCAACGGGCACAACGCCGGGCAGGTCAAGCTGGCCGGGCTTTCCGTCTTGGTAGTAGACGACAATGCGACCAATCGCCGCATTCTTGAAAGCCTGCTCGGCAATTGGCAAGTGCGCGCTACGCTGGTCGAACACGGGGCGGCGGCGCTGGCGGCCTTGACCAGCGCCCAGCAACAAGGCACGCCCTTTGGGTTGATCTTGCTGGACGGACACATGCCGGAAATGGATGGGCTGATGCTGGCCGCCGAAATCAAACGCCGGCCTGAATTGGCCGCGCCCCCGATCATCATGTTGACCTCGGCGGGTGAACTGATCCCGCCAGAAAGACGGCGCGAACTCGGCCTGGCCGTCTGCCTGCTCAAACCGGTGCGCCAAGCCGAATTACAACTGGCGATCCAGGAAACCCTTGGCCGCCCCGGACAGCGCACGCGCGGCAATCGCGCCGCCCCGTCACCATCTCACCAACCAGGAGGAACCATGCACATCCTTTTAGCAGAAGACAATCTTGTCAATCAGCGACTGGCGATTCGCCTGTTGCAGAAACAGGGCCACAGCGTCGTCACCGCCAACAATGGCCGCGAAGCCCTCGCCGCGCTCGCCGCCGAGTCTTTTGACTTGGTGCTGATGGACATTCAAATGCCTGAAATGAGCGGCTTGGAAGCGACGGCGGCGATTCGCGCGCAAGAACAAACCACCGGCAAACATCTGCCCATCGTGGCGCTGACCGCCTATGCCATGAAAGGCGACCGCGAACGTTGCCTGGACGCCGGGATGGATGCTTACGTCTCGAAACCGATCCAGGCGGCGGAACTGCACCAAACCATCGCGGGGCTTTACGCCAAATATGGCCCACCCGCCGCCGCAACGAACACCCGCGTTGCCTCGGAACCCGCGCCGCACGCCGCCCCGGCGAAACCGGCGTTTGATGCGGCCGCTTCCCTGGCTCTGGTGGAGGGCGATCAGGATTTACTGGTCGAATTGATCGAACTGTTCTTGAGCGAAAGCCCGAGCCTGCTGCTGACCATTCAACAAAACAGCGCCGCGGTGGGCAGCGCCAACGGCGCGAGTACCGAGCTGATGCGCGCGGCACACTCGCTCAAAGGCATGGCCGGCAATTTCGGCGCGCACCAAGTGGTGGCCTTGGCCTATGAATTGGAAACGTTGGGCCGCAACGGACAAACCGCCGGGGCCGCCAGCCTCAGCGCCACGCTGGCAAAAGAGATCGCGCGTTTGAATGCCGCCCTGCAAACCTTCGTGGCTGGCGAGTTAAACACGCAGGCCGCCACTGCGGCGTTGAACGGCGCCGCGCCTGCCGTGACGGTCTGAAGTCGGGCACGGTTTACCAACTGTAACGACGTGCCCGGGTGCGCCTGCGAGGACGCAGGCGCACCCGGGCAAAAAATCCGCCTCACACTGTTAAACCCGGATTTCTTGGCCAAGACCTAAAGTTCCCGCCGCGCTTGTTCGATAAGGGGTATGTCCCGGGGCGTTGTGGGCGCTCCCACCAAAATCAAATTCTCAATTGCCGAGGCAAGGATGCTAAGGCTTCAGTTCACGGAGGAACATCATGTCAGTTTCATTAGTCAACAATCTCGGTTCAGCATCTTCCCAAACACGTTTGAACGCTTCGGGCGCCAAACTGAATCAAACGATTCAGCGCCTGTCATCGGGCTTACGTATCAACAACTCCGGCGATGACGCGGCGGGTCTGGCCATCGCCAACAAATACCGGAGCGACATCAACGTGCTCAATCAGGGCGTGCGCAATGCCAACGACGGTCTTTCGACCTTGCAGATCGTGGACGGCGGGTTGAACACGGTTTCCAACCTGCTCGACCGCGCTTCGACACTGGCCGCGCAATCGGCTTCGGATACCTTCACCGGCAACCGCGACACGCTGCAACAAGAGTTCTCCAATGTGCTGAGTGAAATCACGCGCCAGGCGGAAAACATCGGCTTGGTCAATGGCGGCACCAACAACAAATCACTGACCACGATCATCGGCGGTGGCAGCGACACCTTTTCGGCGGCGAACACCAACAATGGCGTGCAGGTTGATTTGTCCGGCGCAGCCAATCGCGTGGACTCGACCAGTCTGGGCCTGAACAGCTTGAACATCGGCGCGGGCACCGGCAACGTCACCGGCGGCGGCGACATTTCCGGCGGGTTGACCGCCAACGAAAATCTGACCTTCCAATTCATCGGTTCCAGCAGCTCGCTTTCGTCCGCAACGATTAGCCTTTCGGCAGGCGCGACCTCCTCCAATGTGATTGACACGATCAACAACGATGCCAATGCAAAAGAGGCGGGCATCACGGCTTCGGTCAACAGCAGTGGCAATTTGGTGCTGTCCTCGACGAAGTTCTTCACCGTGTCTTCGGACGTGGCAGGTACAGGGACCGGGCAAACCAGTGTGGCGGGCGCTGCGGCTGCCGCAAATGACGTGGCGATTACCGGCGCGGCCAACGTCACGACGAAGAGTGTCTCCGCCGCCACCGCCGCCGGTAGCCAGACGCTCAGCTTCACGGGTAAGGAAATCGGCTTTGAAAACACCGCCAAGGATGTGAGCTTCACCACCAGCACGACGGCGGCCACCGGCGCGGCGAATGCGGCAGCTTCAGTTAATAACGACACGACCTTGCGCTCGGCGGGCGTGTTTGCGGTGGTCAACAAAGCGGACGGTTCCGAAGTGACCTTCGTTTCGCTGAACAATTTCAATCTGGGCATTAGCAACGATGCCACGGCAAGCGCCGATAACAACCTGACCGCGCAAAGCCCGACGGCGGCCAGTGGCGCCACCCTGACGGGTGGCGCAACGGGTGCCAAAACGGCGTTGGATTCCATCGCGACGGCCATCACCAATCTGGGCAAAGTCCAGGGCGTCGTCGGCGCGGGCCAGAATCGCCTGCAACAGGCGATTGATCTGGCGACTTCGCAGATCAACAACTTCCAGGCTGCCGAATCGCGCGTGCGCGATGCGGACATCACGGCGGAAGCTTCGAACCTCTCGCGGTTGAGTGTGCTGCAACAGGCGGGCGTCGCGGCGTTGGCGCAGGCCAACCAATCGAGCCAGGCGGTGTTGTCACTGCTGCGGTAAGCTGGGCGCAAGCTTAAATCGTTGGTCAAAAACCTACAGGCGAGTTCTCCTCGGAGGACTCGCCTTTAGGCCATTTGACCGGCCACGCGCGACCCGCTACGCAAAATCTGCCACGCAAACCTGGCCACGCGAACCTGGAGGTAGTTATGCAAATCCTTCCGCTAAATTCGATCAACCTGCTCAATCCGCAGGCCGAAAGTCCGGCCATTGTGCCCACCGCCGCCATCGGCACACGCACCCAAGCGGGCGCGGCGCAAACCGGGACGGGACAGACTGGCACCGGTGCGGCGGGCAATGGAACAGTCCCCCGCACGACCATCGGCATCAATCAAACGCAGGGCGAAATCAAATTAAGTTTTCCACCCGGCCAGGGCGAAGCCGCCGCCGAAGCGGCCCAAGCCTTAAGCGAGGCCGTGAAGCAATCGCAGATTGATTTGAAATTCAGCCGCGATGATGACACCGGCACCATCGTCATCAAGCTGGTGGATCAATTATCCGGCGAAACGGTGCAGCAGATTCCGACTGAAGCCTTGTTGCGGCTGTCCGCCGCGCTGGGCAAAACGCAGGGGCAGCTTTTCGATCAACAGGCTTAACGGCAAAGAAGGGCGACAGGCGCATTCACGCGCAGGGGGTTACGATGGCAACCGTCAATTTCAACGGAGTGGGCAGCGGTTTGGATTTCAAAGCGCTGACGGACTCGATCCTGGCCGAAAAATCGCGCCCGCTTTCGCAGTTGCAGAACAAGAATGCCGAAAGCAGCAAACGCAGCGACGCGTTGAAACAACTCAACGCCCGCTTGCTGGCGTTGACTGCCGCCGCCGATGCGCTCAATGACCGCACGCTGGGTAACGGCCGCACCGCCAGTTCTTCGGCGGCCAATGTCGCCACGGCCACCAGCAGCGCCGAAGCCGCCACCGCCAGCATCAATCTCACGGTCACGCGCCTGGCGACCAGCCTCACGCAAACCTCGCGCGTTTATACCAGCGACACCGCAGCCGTGTTAGCGGGCGGGGCGACAACGGCGACCTTTGAGTTGCGCAAGGGTGGCGCCAGCACCGGCACCGCCATCACGATTGACAGCTCCAACAATACGCTGACCGGTTTGCGCGACGCCATTAACAAGGCGGGCGCGGGTGTGAACGCCACCATCGTGGATGTGGATGGGACAGGCACGAAATTCAAACTCGCCCTCAATTCGAACGCCACCGGCACGGCGGGGCGCGTCGAATTGGTCGAAACCAGCGCCACCGGCACGGCGGCTGATTTGAATCTGACGGCGGTCAATCCGCCCGGCGCGACCACGGATTTTTCCGACCTGGACGCTTCTTTCAGCTTGAACGGACTAGCGCTCACGCGTTCGTCCAACACCGTTTCCGACGCGGTGACGGGCCTGACTTTCAATCTCAAAAGCAGCGGCTCGACCACAATTTCGGTCACGTCAAAAACGTCCGATTTGAATGAGAAGCTGAACAGCCTCGTCGCGGCTTACAACGATGTGCAAAGCTTCATTGCCGGGCAATATACGAAAGACGGCCAAGGACGGCCTTCCGGCCCGCTGGCGGGCGATGCGACGTTGCGCACTGTGCAACGCCAGATCCGCGAGGCGCTCGGCGGCAATGCCGGCAATAACGGCGGCGCGTTTAAGAACCTGGCGGAGCTGGGCCTCAGCCGCGATGATTCCGGGAAATTGACACTCGACGCAACCGTGCTCAATGAAAAATTGAGCAACAACCTGGGCGATGTACAAGCCCTGCTGGCGGGCAAAAGCGAGGGCTTCACCGGCCTGGCTGCTGCCTTGCACGATGAATTCGACAAGCTGAGCGACGCGGTCACCGGCACCGTCACCACGGCCATCAACGGTTATCAGGATTCGATCAAACGCACGGAAAAAAACATCGCCGCCCAACTGGCGCGGCTCAGCGATTTGCGCCAATCGCTCAATCGCCAGTTCGCCATCGCCGATGCGGCCATCGGGCAACTCAATGGGCAGAGCACGCAATTGACCACCATCCTCGATTCGCTCAAACCGAAATCCGCCTAAGGCCGCTTAAGCAATGGGCCGCACCCGCCGATAAGAGGAGTGGGTTGAACAAACATCTTTAAGCGCTGGCTGGCACTCTCAGCCCGCGTGGCTAACCAAGCGCAAACCCATTCACGCCGCCCACGGCAAACTATCCCTTGACCGTTGCCGGACGGCCCCTTAGTGCCCCCACGGCGGCTGATTTGCCACCGTGAACCACTCGCAGGGAGAACACATGAACTGGAAAGCAAATGCCCTGGCCGCTTATGGCAAAGTGGCGAACGCTGAGACCGATCCCCTTCAACAAATCGTGATGCTTTACGACGGAGCGATCAAATTCTTGCGGCTGGCCGCGGCGGATATAGCGGCGGGCGACCTCGTGGCCAAAGGCGAACATACCAATCGGGCCCTCGACATCATCGGTTATTTGCAATCCATTCTCGACTATGAGCGCGGCGGCGAGGTCGCCCCGATTCTCAACAACCTGTATTTGCATGTCGCCGCCGATACGCTGCGCGCCAGCGCGCAACTGGATGAAGCGTTGATGCGGCAAACGGCGGAGTTGTTAGTGCCGGTGCGCAATGCCTGGTCGAACAACGCGAAAACCCAGGCGCTGGCCCTGGCGGCGGCCGTCCCCCAGCCCGCGCCAATGGCGGGCGTCTGTCTGGCCTAGAAGGAGCGCTTGATCGCTATGTCTGCAACCCATCCGATCCATCCGCACGCCGTCTCGGTGCTGGATTTGCTGATCGCCCAATGCACGGATTTGGAAGCTTTATTGGCGTTGGCCCGGCAAGAGGAACAAGCCGCGACCGCACGCAATTTCGACGAAGTCTTGCGCGTCGTCAACGAACGCGCCACGCTGGGTGAACGCCTGGAGGTTTACCATCGGCAGATCGCCGCGTTGCGCGACACGTTGGGCAAGGCCGAAACTGATTTGGCCAGCACGCCCGCGCCCGCCGGGCTGACGCAAACCGCGCTGGCGGGGCAAACGGCTGCACTGGTGGCGGCGATCCGCGCCACCGATGCCCGCACCCAACCCTTGTTGCTGGCGGCCCGTCACGACTTGCGGGCCGAACAATGCCAGTTGGATAAAACGCAGCGCGGCGTCAACGCTTATTTGCGCAATGGCCACAACGCCGTGGCTTGTGACCAGCACGTTTAACACACTCCCCATTTCCCGCCGTAGCTGCCGCCAGACCACGCTCCCCCCAAGCCCAAAATATGCAGCTCCGGTGGCAGGCAAGGCAGGCCCGGGCGATGTCAGCACACAGACTGGCCCGCCCCTCCCCAGATGTTATGCGTTGCAGAGGCGCCCCTGCCGGGCCCTACCTGTGTTTCCCGGCTTTATCGTAGCGAGGAGGAAAGTCCATGAAAATCTTGATTGCCGACGACAGTTCCAGTTTCCGCCTATTGGTGCAGGCCACCTTGTCCAAGCGTGGTTATCAAACGATCACTGCCAGCAATGGCCAGGAAGCGCTCGACATCCTGCTCGGGCCACAGGCGCCGCCGCTGGCGATTCTGGACGTGAATATGCCGGAACTGGACGGCATCGAAGTCTGCCGCCGCCTGCGGCAAACGGGGCAAAAACTGCCGACCTATCTGATTTTGCTGACCGCCAACAATTCCAAAGCGGATGTGGTGGCCGGGTTGCAAGGGGGCGCGGATGATTACGTCACCAAGCCGTTTGACCGCGAAGAGCTGTTAGCGCGCTTGCAGGTCGGCGTGCGCCTCATCGAAATGCAACGCCGCCTGAACGAGCAGCTCAACGATCTGGAAACCACCTCGCTCCGGCTCGAGCGCCACGCCCAGTTGGCCCATTTGGGCGCTGACATTGGCACGGTGCTAACGACAGGTGACGACTTGCCCTGCACCTTGCAACGCTGCGCCGAGTTGATCATGCAGCATCTCAAAGCGGAATGTACCCGCCTCTGGCTGATCAACCCTGAAACCCAAATGCTGGAATTGCTGGCGGGCGCGGGCGCGGCGGCGGAATTGGATCAAGCAACGCGGTGCGTACCGCTAGACCAGCACAAAATCGGCCGCATTGCGCAAACGCGCCAACCGCTCATGACCAATCAGGTGGATAGCGCCGCCTTTTTTGGCGAACAGGAATGGATACGCCGCACGGGCCTGGTGGCCTTTGCCGGTTATCCTTTGATTGTCGAAGACCGCGTGCTCGGAGTGCTGGCGCTCTTTGCGCGGCGTCCCCTGACGGAAAACATCCAAGCGGCGCTGGCCACCTTGGCCAACACGCTGGCCCAGGGCATTCAACGCAAACGCGCTGAGGAAGCGCGCCGCGTCAGCGAAGAGAAATACCGCTCGCTGATTAACAACATTCCCGATGTCACCTGGACCTGTGACAGTGAGGGACGTTGCATGTTTATCAGCCCGAATGTGGAAAAGGTCTTGGGCTATACCGCCGCCGAGATTTATCAGAACCCGCAACACTGGTTCGACAGCATCCACCCGGATGAGGTGGCCAGCGTGCGCGCGGCGCTGACGGCCTTGTTCAGCCAGAACGTCACTTTCGATCTGAATTACCGCGCCAGCCACAAAGATGGAACCTGGCGCTGGCTGCACGAGCGGGCTGTGGCGACCTACGAAAAAGACGGCGTGCGTTATGCCGACGGCGTTTTTTCGGACATCACGCAGCAACGCAAAATCGAAGAGGCGCTGCGCGAAAGCGAAGAGCACTTGCGCCGGGCGCAGAAATTGGAATCGCTCGGCCAACTGGCCGCCGGCATCGCCCACGAGATCAATACGCCGATGCAATATATCGGCGATAACACGCGCTTCTTACTGGACTCCTTCCAGGAATTGAACCAGGTCATCGGGAAAGATCGCGAATTGTTGGAGGCCTGCCAAACCAGCGACCTGCTGTCAGAGTTGGTGGCGCAAGCCGAGGCCACGTTGCGCAGCGCCGATGTGGATTATCTGCTGCTGGAAATTCCCAAGTCCTTGCAACAATCGCTGGAAGGCGTCGAACACGTCACCAAGATCGTGCAATCCCTGAAAGATTTCGCGCATCCCGGCCTCAAGAAAAAGGCCGCCGACCTCAACAAAGCGATTGAGAGCACGCTCACGGTCGCCCGCAACGAATGGAAATACGTCGCGGATGTGGTCACCAAATACGACCCCACGCTGCCGCCGGTGCCGTGCGTCTTGAGCGAGTTGAATCAGGTCGTGCTCAATTTGGTCATCAACGCGGCCCACGCCATCGCTGAGGTTGTCAACGACGGCCACAAGGACAAAGGCACGATCATCATCAGCACCGGCCACGATGAACAGTGCGCCGAGATTCGCATCAGCGATACCGGCGCCGGTATTCCCGAAAAAGTGCGGGCGCGCATTTTCGATCCGTTCTTCACCACCAAAGAGGTCGGACACGGCACCGGTCAAGGCCTAGCCATTTCGCATGAAGTCATCGTGAAAAAACATAAAGGCACCATCGAGTTTGAAAGCGAAGTCGGACGCGGCACGACGTTTATCGTTCGTCTGCCCTTGCAGGAAATTACCGCTGCCGCGGCTGTCGCCGGGCAGAACGGGAGGCTGCAATGAGAAGAATTCTCTTTGTGGATGACGAGCCCAAAATCTTGCAAGGGCTGCAACGCATGCTGCGCCCCATGCGCCACGAATGGGAAATGAGCTTTACCGAAAGCGGTGAGCAGGCGCTCGCCTTTTTGGCCGAACGGCCCTTCGATGTAGTGGTTTCGGATATGCGCATGCCGGGCATGAATGGCGCGCAACTGCTGACCCAGGTGCGTCTCAATCATCCGCACGTCGTGCGAATTATTCTGTCCGGCTATTCCGACTACGATCTGATTTTCAAATCGGTCGGGCCGGCGCATCAATATCTTTCCAAACCCTGCGAGGCCGAGACGCTTAAACTCACGGTGAATCGCGCCTGCGCCTTACGCGACCTGCTCTCGAATGAAAGCCTGCAATTGCTCGTTTCGCAAATGCAATCGCTGCCCAGCCTGCCGTCGCTCTACCACGAACTGCTCGAGGAATTGCAATCGCCCGGCGTGACGCTCAAAAAAGTCGGCGAGGTCATTGCGCGCGACTTGGGGATGACGGCCAAGATTTTGCAAATGGTCAACTCCGCCTTTTTCGGTTTGCGCCGGCAAATTTCCTCGCCGGCTGAAGCCGTGAGCCTGTTGGGGCTGGAAACGGTGATGACGCTGGTCATGACGATCCAGATTTTTTCGCAATTCAGTTCGACCCTGTCGCGCGGCTTCTCACCCGAAGCACTGTATGACCACAGTATGCGCGTGGCGATGTGCGCCAAGCAGGTGGCCCTGGCGCAAGGCGAAGCGATTGACCTGGCCAATGACGCTTTTACCGCCGGACTCTTGCACGACGTGGGACATCTGGTTTTGGCGGCGAATATGCCTGAAAGTTACGGCCGCTTATTAGCGTTGGTGCGGGCGAACGAGTTGCCCTTCGATGACTGCGAGCGACAGGTTTTTGGCGCGACCCATGCGGAAATCGGCGCCTACCTGCTGGGGCTGTGGGGCCTGCCGAACGCCATTGTTGAAACCGTGGCGTTTCATGATCAGCCGCGCGCTTGCCAGGTGGAGGGCTTTAGCGCGTTGAGCGCGGTGCATATCGCCAATGCGCTGGAGCATGAACTGCACGCGCAGTGCGACCTGTGCGGCAGCACGAAGCTGGACGAGGAGTATTTAACGCGTTTGGGAATCAACGACCGGGTGGCGGTCTGGCGGGCGGGCTGTTTTCAAAACACGCAGTTGGCAGCGGCTTGAGCGCAAGGGGGAAAAGCCCTGTTGCGCTTGGCCGCGCGCCGGCTGCCGGTCACTGAAACCTGTAACACACACAGACAACGCACGCTGCACCGCAACTCTGCTTGCCCGAGGCAGGCAATTTCCTGACAGGCAACCAATGCAAAAACAAATCCTTTTTGTGAATGACGACCCGCACTTCTTGGCGGAACTCAAACGCATGCTCGATCCCATGCAAGCCACCTGGTTCATGCACTTCACACAGAGCGGCGTCGAGGCGTTGGAGATTCTGGCGACGCAGCCGTTTGATGTCGTGGTGGCCGATATGTATTTGCCTGGCATCAGTGGCACTGAGTTGCTCAAGCTGGTCAGGGATCGTTATCCGCGCATCGTGCAAATTCTGCTGTCGGATTGCACGGATGAAGACATCATCACCAAGACCGTCCGGCCCTCTTACCAATTACTGGCTAAGCCTTGTGAGTTGGAACGGTTGACGCTGGCGATTAACCGGGCTTGTGCGGTGCGTGAACTGCTGGCGAATGAGCAATTGAAAATGCTGATCTCGCAAATGAGTTCGCTGCCGACCCTGCCGACCCTTTACACGGAACTGGTCAAGGAACTGCAATCGCCCAATTCCTCCATGAAAAAGATCGCCGAGATCATCACCCGCGACATGGGGATGACGGCAAAAATTCTGCAAATGGCGAACTCGGCGTTCTTCGGCTTGCGCCGGCATATCTCGAATCCGATAGACGCCGTCAATTTGCTGGGGCTGGACGCCATCGTCGCCATGACGCTGACCATCCAGGTTTTTTCGCGCGCCAAAACGGCCGCCATTCAGGGCTTTTCACCGACCGCCATTTGGAATCACAGTTTGCGTGTCGGTGTCTTTGCCAAACGCATCGCGCAAGGCGAACAGCAAACGCTGGAAGTAGTCAACGATGCATTCACCGCAGGCCTCTTGCACGACGCCGGGAAAATGGTTTTGGCGACTGAATTGCCGCAGCAATATGACCAAATGCTCAAACTCGCGCGCACGGAAGGGCTTTCCGGCAAAGCTGCCGAACGGCGCGTGTTTGGCGCCACCCACGGGGAAGTCGGCGCTTATTTGCTGGGATTATGGGGCCTGCCCAATGCCATCATCGGCGCGGTGGCCTTTCATAACGAACCGTCCCGCGCTTTGACCCAAAGCTTTTGCCCGCTCACTGCCGTCCATGTTTCCAACGCGTTAGACCTTGAACAACAGCGCACGCCGCAAATTGTTCAACCGCCAGCGCTCGATCTGGATTACATTATCAATCTGGGGCTGGAAAACCATGTCCCCGTCTGGACCGAGATGCATAAACAGGCTACTGAAGCGCACGCCGCCTAAGTAGACCCGCCTGGCACCAACGCGACGCCAGTGTGATAGAACCAGCGTGGTAGAACCGGCGTGGTAGAACCGGCGTGGTAGAACCGGCGTGGTAGAAGATGCCCGCAAAACTTTGCCAACTGATCACGCCGCGGTGTCAGGGATCAAGGCGGCACGCGTGACATTGGCGCCACGACCGGCGGTTAGCCTGACGGCGGGGTGAGTTAGCCCCAGAAAGAGTACGAGCTGAATTCCTGAGCTGATAGCCCGACTCAGCATGTGAGGATAAGAGCGATGAAAGAGAAAATCCTTTTTGTTGACGACGAACCGAACATCTTGGAAGCCTATCAACGTTCGTTACGCAAAGAATTCCATATTGACACGGCGTTGGGCGGCGCGGATGGACTGATCGCACTGGCCAGCCAAGGACCTTATGCCGCCATCATCACAGACATGCGCATGCCGGGCATGGATGGCGTGGAATTCCTCGCCCGCGCCAAAGAAAAATCACCCGACAGCGTGCGCCTGATGCTCACTGGCAACGCCGATCAACATACGGCCGTGGAGGCGATCAATGAGGGCGCGATCTTTCGCTTTTTGACCAAACCCTGTCCGCCGGTAGTGCTAGCGCGTGCGCTCCAGGCCGCGTTGCGGCAATACCAGTTGGTGACGGCGGAAAAAGAATTGCTGAACAAGACGCTGAGCGGAAGCATTCATATTTTGACGGACCTGCTTTCGCTGGTGAACCCGACCGCCTTTGGCCGGGCCTCGCGCGTGCGGCGGCTGGTCAAACAGATCACGACCATCCTCAAAGTGGAAAATGCCTGGCAAGTCGAAATCGCCGCCATGCTCTCGCAAGTCGGTTGTATCACGATTCCCGAAGAGACCCTGTGGCGCGTTTATAGCGGCCATTCGCTGAATTCGGAAGAAATCAAAATGGTGCAGGCCCATCCGCAAATCGGGCACGACCTCCTGCGCCACATTCCACGGCTGGAAGGCGTGGCCGAAATCATCGCGTACCAGGAGAAACTTTTTAACGGCGCGGGCGTGCCTTATGACAACCGGCGCGGCTACGAAATTCCGCTGGGCGCCCGCATCCTGAAACTGGCGCTCGATTACGACAAGTTGGCCGAATCGCGGCTGGATAATTTTCAAGCGCTGGAAGAAATCCGCGAACGTCACAACTGGTACGACCCTGAAATTATCCCGGCGCTCGAATTGGCGCTGAAAAATGAAATCCGCTATGAACTCAAGCTGGCCCGTATCGATGAACTGACTCCCGACATGCTGTTGGCAGAGGATGTAAAGTCTGTGAAAGGAATGTTGCTGATTACCAAAGGGCAAGAGGTCACGCGCTCACTGTGCATGCGTTTGAAAAACTTTCACGAAGGCGGCGCTATCGTGGAACCGCTCCAAGTGCTGGTTCCGGTCAAGAGCAATACGGGCAAATTAACGCCCCCAGGACAGACAGCTAAGGCAGGCAATTCGGGGCGACTTGTCCCGCCGCCTCAAATCGCCAAGCAAGGTCAATAAGCGTTGCGGTGAGGGTGGAACAACGATCAATCAGCTTAATGCGCAAGAAGCCGTCTGCCAAAAACGCTCACAACATTTTTCCAATTCCAAGCCGCTCGCCTCTGACGATCGTCAGACGCTCAGCAGCGCAACCGCTCCACTGCACCTGGCGCACCCAGCGCAAATCCTCCATAAGGAAGATTTCCATTGGCATTGACCGCCAGTTCCGCCAGGGTTACTTCGTTGAACTCTTCGATCTGTAACCGCTTGAGCTTTTCCACAAAGGTGGTGCGTTTCATCTTCAGCAGCTTGGCCGCTTGCATCTTGTTGCCACCGGTCTGGCTTAAGGAACGCAACAACAATTCGCGCTCAATATTCGTCACTACCGCATCCAGACTCACGCCTTCGACCGGCAGCGGCTGCTGTGACAGCAAAGCCGCATCCATTCCGAATCCTGTTCCGAGATCAGTCCTCAGCTTGGCTTGGCTCTGGCCAGCGCCCGTGCCGCGAATCTCTTCGGGCAAATCCCAAACGTAAAGGGTCTCTGCCGGGCCGGAAAACGCCGCCGCACATTCCATCGCGTTTTGCAGTTGCCGCACATTGCCCGGCCAGTGATAGGCCTGCAAAGTTTCCAGCACCTCTCCGTCAATTTGTTTGGCGGGTAACCCGGCGCTGGCGCAAAACCGCGCCAGCAGTTGTTCCGCCAAGGGCCGAATCGCTTCCCGGCGCTCGCGCAAGGGCGCCACGCGCAAATGCACGACATTCAACCGGTAATACAAATCCAACCGGAAAGTGCCCTCTTTGATCTTTTGCTCCAAGTCCGCGCTCGTGGCCGCCAGGATGCGCACATCCACCGAAACCGTGCGCGAAGAGCCGAGCTTTTCGAACTCGCGCTCCTGCAATACCCGCAGCAACTTGGCCTGCAACGGCAGGCTCATATCGCCGATTTCATCCAAAAACAGCGTGCCGCCATTGGCATACTCAAAGCGGCCCTCGCGCGCCGTTTGCGCCCCCGTGAAAGCGCCTTTGACGTGACCGAACAATTCTGCTTCCAACAAATGATCCGGAATGGCCGAACAATTCAGCGCGACAAAATTGCGTTGGCGGCGATTGCTGTGCTCGTGAATGGTGCGCGCAATCAGTTCCTTGCCGGTGCCCGACTCGCCCGTAATGAGGACGGTGGTGTTGAAGGGAGCGATGGTTTTGGCCTGCTCGTACAATTTGCGCATCTTTGCGGAATGCGCCACCAGCCGCGCCTGCGCAGGGTGATTTCCAACGGTGGAAACAGCCGGATGTGTCGAATTTTTTAGGGCATTTTGGAGGGCGGTGGCAAGCGTTTCACCGGAAAGCGGCTTGGTCAAAACATCTGCCGCGCCACGTTTCATGGCGGTCACGGCAACGGCGGTAGCGCCCGGCTCGGCGAGCATGAAGGTGACTAACGCCGGCTGGCGCTGCTGGCACCAGGCCAATAAATCGGCCCCCGACAATTGCGGCAACTTCTCATCCGTGATCAAAAAATCAAAGGCGCTCTGCGTTAACAAGGCGCTGGCGGCTTCCGCCGTGGGTACATATTCAAACTGAAATTGCCCGGCTTTTTCTAAACTCAATAAGTGCTGTTTGACTGCTTCAGCATCCCCGACAAAGAGACCTTTGATTGCCATATAAAATTACCTAGTGGGTTGGGTGCCGAGTTGTTCCGACTAGGTACAGCACGCAATAGCTACACAGCGAGGCCAGGAACCGCGGCCCCGAATTTCGTTCGCTCTGTCTTTGTATCGGTTGGGGGAATTACGTGCGTGGTCGTGCTTGCTTTAGCGTTAAGGCCGATCGCCACCACAAGAGCCACTGTCTAGAGAGTGCAAGCATGGCTGAAGCCAATGGTGTTACTGCTTAAAGATCGTTTTCGTAACGCTAACGATAATGCCCCGCAACCAGTAGAATTTGCTGCGCAAAGATTGCCGTCTGTACAAGTCTTTCCGGTCTCAAGAACAGCCACGGAAGCGCCGTCTCAACGGGCGGCTTCGGGTGGCGGTTTGCATACCGGAAATTTGAACTCTCGGCGCGTAGCTACTGTGCGACGCATTCATAGATTCAAGCCGCAGTGTTTTTCAAGCAACCTCTTGCTTGAATTGGCGTGGCATTCCACTGGTGCTGAACCTATCAATACTGCGCTCAGCATATCTCAGCGGCACATTGAAGAATGAGTGCATCCTTCAACCGAACCGCTGTTTAGAGAAGCAGAGCGTGGAAACAGAACTTCGTCCCGGCGAAGTTTAGAGGGGACCGCAGGTCTTCAATACGCGCGCACGTCTCCGCAGCCGATCAGTCATTGACTGTCAGTGACAATAAACGGTGATCTTCCAAGATGAATGGGAATGCTGCTGGAACTTGTGAAAGTCGAACGTGCGTCTATGTGTGGAGCAGTACACGAAACGTTACATAAATTCAGCGCTTCGGTGTCAATTATCCGGCACTGAAAGGCCCGCGTCCGTCTTGCCTGAAAACTAGCCCAACCGATATTGTGCAAAAGGCGCTTCAATCGTAGATTGTGCCAGTCCGAATAAGCATTCCACCTTCATTTTCGCTGACAACGCAGATTTGAGGTTCGCTGTCACCCTTTGCGGGAGCAACAAATCCTATGGAAATCGCAGGTAAAGCAGCCGTCGTGACGGGCGGCGGAACCGGAGTAGGCCGCGCCACGGCTTTGGAACTGGCGCGGCGTGGTTGTGCCGTGCTAATCAATTACAGCCGCTCAAAAGCTGAGGCAGAAGAAACCGCCGCCGCCGTAACAGCGTGCGGGGTGCACGGGGTCGCCGTGCAAGCCGATGTCACCGACGATGCCGCCTGCCGCCGGATGATTGACAGGGCCGTGCAGGAATTTGGGCGGTTGGACGTATTGGTCAACAACGCCGGCACGACCTCGTTTATCAAACACGCCGACCTCGAAGCGGTGACGGCCGAAGATTGGCAGCGCATTCTGGGCACGAATTTGCTTGGCCCGTTTCAATGCGCGCGGGCGGCGCGGGCCGCCTTGCTCGCCGCTGGCAATGGCGAAATCGTCAACGTTTCCAGTATCGCGGGGCTAGCCGGAACGGGCAGCTCCATTCCCTATTGTGCCTCCAAGGCGGCGCTCAATAATCTGACCGTGACCTTGGCGCGCGTCTTTGCCCCGACTGTCCGTGTCAATGCGGTCGCTCCCGGCTTCATCACCGGGCGCTGGTTACAAGAAGGTTTGGGCGAAGTTGCCTATGAAGCAACCAAGCAGAAGGTCGAGCAACAAGTTTTGCTCCAGCGCGTTTGCATACCAGAAGATGTCGCCGCCGCCATTCTCAACATCATCACCGGCCCCGATTTAATGACCGGGCAGGTTTTGGCTTTGGAAGGCGGAGCCTTGCACTCAAATTTTAATCCACGTTAAAGGCGACGCAGGAGGAAAAGCGGATGGCTGTTAAATTCGGTCAAAATTACAGCCATAGTCAGCCAGTCCCATGACAAATTGATTTAAGTTTGGTATCAAGTAAGCGTTTTGATGGTCTTACTAAATCAGTTCAAGTTGCATATCTCAACCGGTGCACAGCAAAACGCCTTTCGCAAAAGGCAAGCTGGCGGCTTCATCAACTAGAATGACCGGTTACACCACCAAGCTTGGCACTCCCAGAGAGTGCCTCTCTCCCAACAAACCCAAAACAGATATGTGCTTGCTGATAAGCCCCGACTGTGTCTGAGCCAGCTTACGCTTGGCCTATACACGCGCCCCGTCTGGGTCTCAAGGTGCCAGGCACTTGAACCTGCAACCGTTCAACCTGAAACCTGCACCATAAA
The DNA here is from genome assembly GCA_016196035.1 of Acidobacteriota bacterium. NCBI lineage: Bacteria > Pseudomonadati > Acidobacteriota > Acidobacteriota bacterium. The sequence continues at coordinate 39,162 of JACPYM010000073.1, forward strand.
CATTCCGGCAATGCCGTTTATGGGACGATGCGATAAACACCGTCACCCCGCTAGCTGATCCAACCAGGGCAGTTTGAGCTTGGTCAGGCAGGTATCGGGCAGCGGTGCGTTGGACGGATCGTAATTGTTCAACACGTTCTGAAAAGAAAATCTTCCCGCCAAGTCGCGAAGAGAGGATCGTTTTTCGCCTCGCTCACCTCTCACCTTGAGACGGGTTGGCGGCGTTTGAAACTTATCCGAATGGAGAAGGGGTTACGAAGGCTGGCAATGCATCATTACATTTATAAATGCAGATACTGTCGGGCGGCTGTGGAAGGCAGCCTATTTATGCTGCCGCTGAAAATCATCCGGCACGAATGGAGCGCACACCAAAAGCTGTTCACGGAGTCCTGGAATCCGGTGAATATCATTCGGCGCATGGTACGAACTGTCAGGGAGCGCAAGAACGATGAGTTTTTGTCGAGTCTCACCAAAGGCAAAGGCAATCCGCCATAGCCGCCAAGCAAAGCCGACAGCAGCCAGGTAGGCCTGGCGGAAAATATGCCTTGCGCGCTGAAGGTGCGCCAGGAATTTCAACGCGGCTCTGTTTGTAACAGGCCGCTCAGGGCCATTTTGCAAATTTCTTCGGCAACCTGGGTGTTGGTCAACGGCCCATCCGGGCGATACCAACGCGCCAGCCAGAGCATCATGCCGAAAATACTGAACGCAATCACCGTGATGTCTATCTCTTTCAATTTCCCTTCGACTTTCAGTGCCCGCAGCGTGTCGCGCACCAAATCCACATAAGCGCGTTTGCGTTGCGCGATCTTACGGCGATGAACTGGGGAAAGTCCGGCGACTTCATCCACGACAACAGTGACAGGATTGAAACCCGCGGCGGTGCTGCCGCGCGTAATGACCTGAACATGGTTTTGGATAATGGTGCGCAGCCGTTGCTCGGGATCGGCGACCGCGCGCGCGGGTGCGAGCACTTCGCGTTCGAGCGTATCCATGCCGTAGCTGATGACGGCATATAAAAGCTCTTTCTTGCCGCCGGGGATGAAATGGTAAACCGCCGCTTTGGTAAAGCCGATGGCGTCGGCGATGTCATTCATCGAAGTGGCGTCGAAACCGCGTTCGCAAAACAGCCGCGCCGCCACATAATAAATCTGCCGCAGCCGGTCTATTTCATTGTCATTGGCCGTGACGGCTTGCGTGCGCGCCTTGCTCGCGCCAGCTTTGCCATCCTTGCCGGTTTTAGCCGCCTTGACCGTCAGTTTGCGCCGATGACTGGTCGGCGGGATGGTGAGCAACGCTTCGATGAGAGCGGTTTGTTTGGCCATTACAGCTCAGTTTCTCCTCCGGCTATTTGATACAGATGCCTCCATCCACAGGGATGACCACGCCGTTCAGATACGCGCCGGCACGCGCGGCCAGATAGATCGCCACGCCCACCATATCCGCCGGTTCGCCAATGCGTTTGAGCGGACATTGCGCTTCGATTTCCGAACGGAAGTTATCGAGCATCCATTCGGTCATTTTGCTTTCGAACGGCCCCGGCGCGACCGCATTGACGGTGATGTTGCGGGGGCCGAGTTGAACCGCCAGCACGCGGGTCAGATGATGCACCGCCGCCTTGCTGGGCGCATAGGCGTAATTTTCGACGCGTGGCACCTTCAATCCATCAATTGAACCGATGTTGATCACGCGCGCCGGATCAGTCGCCGTGGCGGCCTTTTCGAGCAAGGGCAGCAATTGCTGGGTCAGAAAGAAAACCCCTTTGACATTGGTGTCCATGACTTTGTCCCAACCGACTTCGGGATAGCCTTCGAGCGGCGCGCCCCAGGCCGCGCCAGCGTTGTTGACGAGGATGTGCAAGGCTGATTCGCGCGCTTGAATTGCCGCCGCCAGTTCCTGACAGCCCGTCACCGCCGAGAGATCGGCGGGCAACGAGATACACTCACCGATGGCGGACAATTGCGCCGCGACCTCATCGCAGACTTCTTTTTTGCGGGCTGAGATGTAAACCTTCGCGCCCGCCTCCAAATAGCCGCGCGCAATCATCAATCCAATGCCACGCGAGCCGCCTGTCACCAGCGCGACTTTACCGCGAATCGAAAACAAGTCCTGTACATTGATCGCCTCATCCGGCTTCATGAAGTTTATTGCTCCTTGTGATTTGCCGCTGACTTACCAAGTGGTTAGCGACAGCAAAGGTATAACAGTAGCGCCGTTTGAACAATACTCAAGTCCGGGTTTCCGCGCCGCCGCTTCAGAATGCCGCCCTCTAGCATTCAAGAAAAAGAAAACCACGGGGGACACAGGGAACACGGGGGCAGCAAGGTCAGCAGCGGGTGCGCCTTGCTCAATGTTCAGCGGTCTTTTTGCCCACGCTCTGCCCCCTGTACCCCCTGTACCCCGTGTGCCCCGTGTGCCCCGTGTCCCCCGTGTCCCCCGTGTCCCCCGTGGTTTTGACCAAATTCTTTTCCTTGCAGTCTATATTTGAAACATCAGCGGACCGTGTCGGCAACCGCTTCATAAAAAACCTGCGGCAAAGGCCCGGCTCAGATCGTCAACGCCGCCGGAAATAGGTAAATTACCAATGCGCGTGTGTTGCAGATGTCGGGCACTGCCCCGTTCACCCGCGCCTCGTTGCGTCTTTGCCTTACTTTCGTCAACGTGCGTCACGTTGAATTCGTGTCTGTACTGACAACCAACATCACGACTGGAGGCCGCATGAATCGCCTGCTTTCCGTTCGCGCCGCGCTTGTCACGGCGTGCTGCATCGCGTTCACATTTTATTTACCGGCGCATGCCCAACCGCAACTCACCAAGGCCGACATTGACCGGCTGATGACCCAGCTTTCCAATTGGGGCCGCTGGGGCAAAGACGATCAACTCGGCGCGCTCAATCTGCTCACGCCCGCCAAACGCAAAGCCGCCGCCGCGCTGGTCAAAGAGGGCGTCGCTGTTTCGCTGGCATGCGAATCGAACGCGGAACGCGAGGTGGATAATCCGAATCCTTACCAACACACCGCTGTAATCACTGAACCTGATGAACGATGTGACGTATGTCGAAGCAGCACGCTTCCTGGCCGAACGCATGCTCAAGGAAGGTGGCGCGACGCCGCAACAACGCCTAGCTTGGGGCTTTCGCGTCTTGCTGGCGCGTGCGCCCAGCGAACGGGAGTTACAAACATTGGTGCGCAATCTGAGCAAGCAGCAAGCGTATTTCACCAGCAACCTGCCAGCCGCCGCGCAACTGCTGGCGGTTGGCGACAAACGTATCGGCGGTCAATTCGCTGCGGCGGAATTGGCGGCCTATGCCCAGTTTGCTGTTTAATCTGGACGAGGCGATTACCAAGCAATAATTGTGTAAGGCTGGCGATAACAGCTTCCGCATAGAGGACGCAATGGACCCAGAACGCTTGCTACAGATCGAAAAGCTCTATCACGCAGCGAGAGAATACGCCCCAGCGGAGCGCGCAGCTTTTCTAGTGGAAGCCTGCACCGCTGATGACGGTTTGCGGCACGAGGTCGAAATGTTATTGCGCGATGACAGCGCGGAGTGGAGCTTCATTGAGGGAAAGGGGCTCGAACTGGTGGCACAACGGCTTGGTGCCGCGGCGTTGAGCGAGGCCAAGCTGCCGTTTCTCGCAGGACAACAAATCGGCGCGTACAAGATTCTTGGGCCCCTGGGCAAGGGGGGAATGGGCGAAGTCTATCGGGCTAAGGATGAGCGCTTGAACCGCGCAGTCGCTATCAAGGTTTTGCCGAGCAGCTTTGTCCAAGACGCAACCTTGCTCAAACGCTTCGAGCAAGAAGCGCGCGCGACTTCGGCACTCAATCATCCAAATATTCTGACCATCTACGACATTGGCGAGCACGCGGGAACGCCTTACATCGTCGCCGAATTGCTGGAAGGCGAAGAATTGCGCGCGCAAATGCCTTCGGGGTCAGAAGCTGGTGCGCTGCCCGTGCGCAAAGCCATCGAGTATGCGCAGCAGATTGCGGCTGGGCTGGCCGCCGCGCACGACAAAGGCATTGTGCATCGGGACCTCAAACCCGAAAACCTGTTCGTCACCAAAGATGGGCGCGTCAAGATTTTAGATTTCGGCTTAGCGAAGCTGAAGCCGCAGAGGTTGGCGGGCGGCGTGGATTCCGAAGCTCCTACGCAAAAGCCGTTGACGAATCCCGGCATGGTGATGGGGACGGTTGGGTACATGTCGCCGGAACAGGTGCGCGGGCAGGAAGTCGATCATCGCTCGGACATCTTCAGCTTCGGGATGATTCTGTACGAGATGCTGAGCGGCAAACGGCCGTTCAGCGGGGCGTCAATGGCGGATGTGATGAGCGCGATTTTGAAAGACGAGCCGCCGGAGTTGAGCGAGACCAATGCGAAGATCAACCCGGCGCTAGACAAGCTCGTGCGGCATTGTTTAGAGAAGCAACCGGAGTTGCGCTTTCAGTCGGCGCGCGATCTGGGTTTTGCACTCGAAGCCGTCGCGGCGCACGCGAGTTGGCCGTCCGGCGCGCAATTAAGCGAGGTGACCGGAGTGGTGACTGACCAGACCGGCAGCAAGTGGCGTATCGGCCTTGGACAGTTTGGTTGGCTTGCGGCAGCGATTTTCCTAGTGGTGTTTGTCGGATCGGGCATTGCCTACTTCAAGCGTGCGCAACCGGAGGCGCTGGCCTTGCGGTTTATGCAGTTTGCGCCGGAAAAAACGAATTTCGCTGCTTTTTCCGTCTCGCCGGACGGGCAGCGGCTCGCCTTTAGCGCCGCCGACTTAAGTGGGAAGAGGCTTCTGTACGTCCGCCCGCTGAATTCTTTCACAGCCCAGGCCTTGCCTGGAACGGAGGATGCGGCTCTTCCGTTCTGGTCACCAGACAGCCGCTCGCTAGGGTTTTTCAGCGAGGGAAAGTTGAAGCGGATTGAGCTGTTAGGTGCCACGCCGCAAACGATTTGCGAAGCCAAGATACCGGTCGGAGCTTCGTGGAATCGCGCTGGTGAAATTGTCCTGTCGGGAAGCGGGGATGTGCTCTATCGTGTGCCCGCCACAGGCGGCGTTCCTACCGCGTTGACGACGCTTGATGCGTCGCATGGAGAAATCATTCAGGGGCTCCCGCAATTTTTGCCCGACGGTCAACACTTCCTTTATTTTGCGAACTATAACTATAACCAGGCTGCCCGGACGGGAATTTATGTTGGCTCGCTCTCGGACAAAGCGACGAAGCTGGTGCTCAACACGGAATGTACTGGTAGCTATGCGGCGGGCCATTTGCTGTTCGCCAAAGGTGGCACGCTGTTGGGACAAGTCTTCGACCCCGGCGCGCTGAAGCTCGTCGGAGCACCCTTTCAGGTGGCTGAGCAGGTGAGAACTACCCCTTTTCTTCCCGTTTTCTTTACACACTTCAGCGTTTCTGAGAGCGGCGTACTGGCTTATCAGACTGGCGCTAGTAAGTTGCCGCAACTGATCTGGTACGATCAAACCGGCAAGCAACTTGGTGCGGTCGGTGAGCCAGCCAATTACAGCAATCCGAGTCTTTCGGCGGACGACAAGCGGTTGGCTGTAGGTATTCGAGACCCCAACACAAAGAAACGCGACATCTGGCTGTTTGATTTGGCGCGTGGCGCTAAATCGCGGTTCACCTTTGATCCGGCGGATGATCTCAATCCGCTCTGGTCAAGAGATGGCAGCCGGGTTTTCTTTACTTCCGACCGCAAAGGGCAGCGCGACATTTTCCAAAAGAAAGTGGACGCTGCCGAAGAAGAGGAACTCGTTTACACCTCGCCCGAAATCAAGAACGTCTCTGACCTGTCGCCCGATGGCCGACTGATGATCTATGTTACGAATCCTCTTGGCTTCAGCAGTTCGACCCAGAATGATTTGTGGTTGTTGTCGCTGGAAGAAGAGCGCACCGCCAAGCCCTTTCTCAAAACGCAGTTTCAAGAAGAACAACCAACCATCTCGCCCGATGGCCGCTATGTGGCCTACGCGTCATATGAATCTGGCAGGGGTGAAGTCTACGTGACGACTTTCCCACAACTCGGCGGCAAATGGCAGGTTTCAGTAAACGGTGGTGTGGAGCCGCAGTGGCGGCGGGACGGGAAGGAGTTATTTTTTGTCGTCGGCGACAAGATACTAATGGCGGTAGAAGTGAAGGCTACTGCTGCCGGGTTCGAGACGGGTGTGCCGCGTCAGCTCTTTGAGACTCCTTTTGTCAATCCGGGCCGAAACAACTATGTCGTGACAAGCGATGGAAAACGGTTCTTGGTGATCACACGAGTTGAAGACACGGCCTCCCCGCCCATCAATGTGGTGGTCAATTGGATGGCAGAGGTGAAGAAATAGTCCTGAGCAAACACTGCTTCCAGCGTGCAGGCGTGGGGCGGAATGAAGGTCAAAAGATGCAGTGATGGGTTGGCGGGCTGGCAAAGAGGTGTACTGTCGGCCAATGGATGTTATGCCGAGACTGCACGTTGGAAGCGCTGCATACTCAGAATAGGAGAGAAGCCTGCTCACAACTGCCGCTATGGAAGAATTGTTTCTCTCATTCCCAAACAATCTGATTACAGGAGGCACCATGAATCGTAAACGTTACCCATTCACCGCCCTCGTGCTGGTCTTGACCGGCGCGCTCACGTTCTATCTGCCGACCCACGCGCAACAAAAGCTGACCAAAGCCGACATTGACCAAATGATGACCCAGCTTTCCAATTGGGGCCGCTGGGGCAAAGACGATCAACTCGGCGCGCTCAATCTGCTCACGCCCGCCAAACGCAAAGCCGCCGCCGCGCTGGTCAAAGAGGGTGTCGCCGTTTCGCTGGCGCGCGAATCGAACGCGGAGCGCGCGGTGGATAATCCGAATCCTTACCAACACACCATGCTACTGGCCGACGAACTGCAATGGAGCGCCGACAGTTTCGGCGTCAACTTTCACGGCTATCAGCACACGCACATGGATGCGCTCTGCCACATCTTTTACCAGGGCAAAATGTACAACGGCTTTTCCCGCCAGGAAGTCACGGCCAAGGGCGCGGGCAAGCTGGCGATCACCAATCTGAAACAAGGCATCTTCACGCGCGGCGTGCTGATGGATATGGCCGCGCTCAAAGGCGTGCCCTATCTGGACGGCGCCGTAGCGATCTATCCGGCGGATTTGGATGCTTGGGAAAAGCGCGCCGGCCTCAAGGTTGGCGCAGGCGACGCGGTGTTCATTCACACCGGACGCTGGGCGCGCCGTGCGGCCAAAGGCGCGTGGGATGCCGAGCAAGGCACGGCGGGCCTGCACGCCTCGTGCGCGAAGTGGCTCAAAGACCGCGATGTAGCCTTGCTGGGCAGCGATGCCGCCAGCGATGTCTTGCCGTCGGGCATCGCAGGCATCTCGCATCCCGTGCACTTGCTGACGCTGAATGCGATGGGCGTGCACATTTTCGACAATTGCGATCTGGGGCCGCTGAGCGCCGCCACGGCGCAACGCAAACGCTGGACGTTTTTGCTGAGCGCCGCGCCCTTGCCGATCACAGGCGGCACGGGGTCGCCGCTCAATCCGATTGCGACGTTCTGAAGCGCGTGTCCAGCCAGCAACCAACAATAACCGGCGGCGCGGCGGCGTATTTCAAATGCCGCCGCGCTGCCTTACACTGCGCACGCTTTACCAACCCAACCCGGAGGCCCATTAACAATGACCATTGTGCCCGGCGCGCGGCTTGGCGCTTATGAAATCGTCGCGCCGCTCGGCGCGGGCGGGATGGGCGAAGTCTATCGCGCCAAAGACACGCGCCTTGACCGCGAAGTGGCGATCAAGGTTCTGCCTGCTGACTTCGCCAATGACTCCGACCGCTTGAAACGCTTTGAGCAGGAAGCGCGCGCCACGTCGGCGCTCAATCATCCGAACATCCTGACGATCTATGACATTGGCAATCACGCGGGCGCGCCTTATCTCGTCGCCGAATTGCTGGAAGGCGAAGAACTGCGCGCGCATCTGGAAGCCGGCGCGCTGCCGGTGCGCAAGGCGCTTGAATACGCGCAGCAGATCGCCAGCGGCTTGGCAGCCGCGCACGCCAAAGGCATCGTCCATCGTGACCTGAAACCGGAGAACCTTTTCGTGACGACGGATGGCCGCGTGAAGATTCTCGACTTCGGCTTGGCGAAGCTGAAGCCGCCGAAGTTGGCGGGCGGTGTGGATTCAGAAGCGGCGACCCAAAACCTCTTGAAGAAGCCACTCACGAATCCAGGCGTGATTATGGGGACGGTGGGCTATATGTCGCCCGAACAAGTACGCGGCGCAGAAGTGGATCATCGCTCAGATATTTTCAGCTTCGGGATGATCTTGTACGAGATGCTGGCCGGACAGCGCGCATTCAATGGGTCTTCGATGGCTGAGCTAATGAGCGCGATTTTGAAGGAAGAGCTGCCGGAGTTGAGCGAGACGAATGCGAAGATTTCGCCGGCGCTGGACAAAATCGTGCGGCGCTGTTTGGAGAAGAAACCGGAGCGCAGGTTTCAATCGGCGAGCGATTTGGGCTTTGCGCTGGAAACCTTGCCTGGGAGCGCGCCTGGGAGCGCAGGCGTCTCGCCTGCGGGCGTCAAATCAGACACGCTGACTCCGGCAGGTCTTCCCCTTCATCCCGCAGGCGAGACGCCTGCGCTCCCAGG
>JACPYM010000074.1 GCA_016196035.1 Acidobacteriota bacterium
CGGACAGCACAAGCCGTGCGGATGAAGCTGCTGCGCCAACCACAACGTGCAGGCTTCGGCATCTAGGAGATCGTTAAGGGGAAAGTCAATCATTCCCTAAGCTTACCCCTGGCGATGCAAACTGACTACACATGAGCCAAGATTCTTTAGGCAGACAAATGCGAATCAATCAAACAAAAGCCAAACTCAAAGCTGGCGCGACAGTCCACGGCTGTTTCGTGCGTTACCCCGAACCCGCGTTGATCGAGATGCTCGGCTATTACGGCTGGGATTTCATTATGTTCGACGGCGAACACAGCACCATCACGCCGCGCGATTGCGAACAGTTGACGCGGGCGGCGGAATTGCAAAATGTCACGCCGCTGGTGCGTGTGACGACGAACCAGCAGCCGGTGATCCTGCGGTTTATGGATACGGGCGTGATGGGCGCGATGGTGCCGATGATCAATACCGTCGCCGATGCCGAAGCCGCCGTGCGTTCGCTCAAATATGCCCCGCGCGGTCAACGCGGTCTGGCGGGCGGGCGCGCGGCTGCTTACGGGCAAGTGCCCGGCTTCAATTTCAAACGCTACGTCGAAGAGGCGAACAATGAAACGCTGCTGATCGCGCAGATCGAAACCGCTGCCGCCGTCGCGGCGTTGCCTGACATCGTCCAAATCCCGGACATTGACGTGATCTTCATCGGGCCGACCGACCTGTCGCAATCCCTCGGCGTGCCGGGCGAATTGCAGCATCCGGTGGTGCAGGAAATGTTCGACCGCATCGTTTCGATTGTGACCGCGTCAGACAAAGCCTTGGGCATCTTGGTGCCGAATGCGGAAGCCGCGCGGCAGTGGCAAGCGCGCGGCGCACGCTTTGTGTTGGTGGTGATGGATGCGCTGTTAGGGCCGGCGTGTCGCGGCTTTTTGCAAATGGTGCGCGAGTAAAATCTGGGTACGCATCGCTTCCAGCGTGCAGTCTCGGCGTGAGACCTTTTCCTTCCGGCAGGAAGCTGTCTGCCGCCGAGACTGCACGCTGGAGGCGATGCGTACCCAGGTTTGCTCAGATGCGATTGAATTTCTCGATGGCTTTGGTCAGCGATTTGAACTGGCGGATGAAGGGGAACATGCCGCTTTCGCGTTGATCAATTTCCTGCGCTTTCTTCAGCACCTCTGCGGCGCGTTCCTGCGGCACGACGACGACGCCGTCTTCATCGGCGACGATGATGTCGCCGGGGCGCACGGTCACACCGCCGCATTCAACGGGCACGTTGCGCGCGACCGTCGCGTAATGCCCAACCGCCGTGCGCGGCGAAAGCGAACGCGCATACACCGTCAAGCCCATCCGCCGGATGTCCCACACGTCACGGATCGCGCCGTCCAGTACCATCCCGGCCATCCCACGCACTTTGGCCGCCGTCGCCATCAGATTGCCCATCGCCGCGATGTCAAGTGTGCCTTCCATCACGATGACGCCGACTTCGCCGGGCTTGGCGTTGTCAATCATCTCAACCGAATGCTTGGTCGAAAGCGCGGGAGTCGCCTGTTCGGGCGGCGCGGGCTTGACCAGCGAAGTCACCGCGCGTCCGACAATCGGCACGCCGTTGACCAGTTTCATGTCGTGCCACATCGTGCCGTTCTTGCCGGTGACGAGTTCGACCGCATCGGAGACGGATGCAGGATAGGATTTCTTGAACGCGGCGATCAGCGGCTCATCCGGCGGGCCAACAGTTTTCCTTTTCTGTACGGCGGCCAGCACGAAACAGGCCAGCAGCGCAACAATCAGTAAAGCCAGTAAGGAGGTGCGGCGCGTCAGTAATGTTTTCATATTCCCTCACTCTTCTTCCCACGAAGGCACACGAAGCAGCACGAAGAAAACCAGTGGCTCCTTCGTGCTGCTTCGTGTGCCTTCGTGGGAAGAACATTCAACTGCGTCTGAGTTGTTCGTGCAGATGATCGGCGCAGCGCGAGGCCAGCGCCATCACGGTCAAGGTCGGATTCTTTTCCGAAAAATCAATAAAGCCGCTGCCATCGGCGACGTAAAGATTCTGCACGTCGTGCGACTGCAAATACGGCGTCAGCACCGAAGTCTTCGGGTCATTGCCCATCTTGCAGGTGCCGACCCAGTGCACGCTGTCTACGCCCGGATTGGGACTGGTACCCGTCACCACGCCACCCGAGGCCTCGATGATCGAACTGATTTTCTCAATGGCGTCCTTATGAATCGCGCGGTCTTCGCTGGTCAGGCTGAAATGGATTTTGGGCACGGCCAGCCCGTAGATGTCTTTCACTTCAGGGTCGAGTTCCATGTATTTTTCGGGCGACGCGATCATGCCGTTTTGCGAATACATGCTCAGCAAGCCCGGATAGCGGTGGCGCGCCTCGCGTTTCAAATCCACGCCAAAGCCGCCGATGTTTTGCACAAAGCCCGGATTGCCAATCCCCGCGCGCGAGCCGGAATCCACAATGATGTGATAACCTTTCGGGAAATCGGGATGCGGCTTGTCATAATAAAACGACGCGATGTAAGCGTGGCTGCTCTCCGTCCCGTCGTCGTTGCCCAGGCGCGCGATGTCGCTGCCATACATGGTTTTCAAATACCCTTGCACGCTGGAGGACGTGTGCGAGATCAGATTCCTGCCGACCAAGCCGCTCGAATTCGCCAAGCCATTGGGCACGTGCTGCGATTTCGACAGCAGCAACAGCCGCGCCGATTCAATCGGCCCGCAGGCCAGCACGACGTAACGCGCGCGGACTTCCTGACTCTGGCGCGTGCGCGCATCGAAGTAACGCACGCCCTCCGCTCGGCTGCCGTCCTTACTCATCATGACCTCGGCGGCGTTGGCATAGAGAATCAACTTGCACTTGCCGGTCTTGAGCGCGGCGGGCAGCGCGGTGTTGGCCGACGTGTATTTCGCGTCTACGTCGCAGCCGCGCATGCAATGGCCGCAATAATGACAGGCGGGCCGGTTCGAACCGGTCTTCTCAGTCAGAATCGCCTTGCGCGCCGTGATCATCTTGAAACGCTTGGCGTCGAGCTTGTTGCAGCCCTTTTGAATTTCATACGCCGCGCAACTCCACTTCAGCGGTTTGAGAAAGATGCCATCGGGCACGTTGGGATGATGATCGTAATTGCCGGTCACGCCCATCAGCCGTTCCATGCGGTCGTAATGCGGCGCGAGCTCTTCGTACTTCACAGGCCACGCAGCAAAGTCATAGGTGCTGTTGCGCCAGCTCAGCCCCGCCCACAGCAGCGTCTTGCCGCCTACGACTTTGGACAGGAAATGATCGAAGCGTTGGTAATCGCCCGCTTTGGTGAACGGCTCTTTCGTGCGGTCAACAGTAAGATGTGCGCGCGGGTCCCAGCCTCTACCGTTCTTGGGCAATTCGTAAGGCATCGTGTGGCTGAAAAAGTCTTTCGCCGGATCAACCCACTTGCCCGCTTCGAGCACGACAACCGAAGCGCCTTTTTGGGCCAATTGCATCGCCACGACCCCACCGGCAGCGCCGGAGCCGACGACGCAGACGTCATAAGTTGCAGTATTTTGATTTTGTGGAGTCATTTGTTTAGTGCTTATACGCTCGACGAACATGCGACTCTACCAGCCGATCTTGCTCATCGAAGAAGAACAAGGCGTGGAGGAGAACGCTATACATGATGGACCAGTCGCTATCCACCACGCCAAAATCAGCCAACACATACCCTTTGATCTTGGGTAGATTCTTTTCCGGCTTGTACGGCATCTCGGGGCCTGTGCCCAGTTGGGAAAGATCGTGCTGATACGGATTGCGCGTGGGCTTCTTGCCATCAATGACAAGCCGGTCAATAAAGGCTTCGACCTCAGCTCCGCTTTCGCCGATAACAACTTCGCGGCTGACGATCGTTTCCAGTTCGGCTTCCATCTTACGAGCACGCTCACCTTTGGAACAGGCCGAAGCCATCACACTAAAGACCAGCAAACTGATTTGGAGTAGTCTTAACCGCATATTCATTGACGTAATTCGCGCACCAGCGCCACCGCCTCGCCCGCCAATACCCGCACGCGGTCAAACTCGCCCGCGTTCAGCAACCCCGGCTTCACCATCCAACTACCACCACAGGCCACGATCTGTTTGAGCGCCAGATACTGGCCGATGTTTTTCGGATCAATGCCACCGGTCGGAATGAATTTGACTTGGGCGTAAGGCGCGCAGACGGCTTGCAAAAACTTGATGCCGCCCGCCGCTTCCGCCGGAAAGAATTTCAGCACCTCGCAGCCTTTGCTCAGCGCCAATTCGATTTCGGTCGGCGTACACACACCAGGAAAGATCGGCGCGGGTTTGGTCAGGCAATGCTCGACCACCAGCGGATTGGTGCCGGGCGAGACAATGAATTCGGCCCCTTCGCCCAAGGCCATGTCTACTTGCTCGGCGGTGAGCACGGTGCCCGCGCCGAGCAGCAATTCGGGAAAGCGTTTTTTGATTTGGCCAATGGCGGCGGCGGCGGCGGCGGTGCGAAACGTGATCTCGGCGCAGGGCAAGCCACCCGCGAGCAGGGCTTCGGCCAACGGCAGCGCCTGTTCCAGTTTGGGAATGGCGACGACCGGGATGATGCCAAGCTGCTGAATGCGTTCGACAATGTTCATGATTTGCGTTCTCGACGGATAAAACTATTGAACTATCAGGTTGCTTGAAATTGCTCAGCAGAGACGAGCGGATGTATGCAGGCGCTCTTCACTGCTGGGTCAGCATTGTATGCAAAGAACTTTCATTTGACAGCAGACACGGCAAAGGAAGGTAGAGTTCGTGAAAATATCTGGCCGGGGCAATGGGCGCGGCGCGCAAATGACAAGGTATTCCCGTCCCAGGCAAGCAAACCCAGCTTTGCACCAGCGGCGCTTGAGGCTAAACTGCGCACGAACAAATTTCTGGCACATCCCAAGAGGTTATCCATGAAAAGATTGATTCTGAGCGCGAGCATCTTTGGCGTAGTGTTGGCGATCGGCTGGCCCGTTTTGCACAGCCGGGCACAACAGAAACCCGTCCCCAAAGTGCAAGAGGTAATGAACACCACGGCGGTGCTGGTTGACATCGTCGTGAAAGACCGCCGGGGCCGCGTCGTCAAAGACCTCAGCGCCGATGACTTTGAAGTTCTCGAAGATGGCGTCAAGCAAACCGTGGACGGCTTTGAACGCATTTCGCGCGAATCCGGCCTAGTCGCCGAAGCCAAAGAAAAAGCCGCCCCCAAACCGGCCAACACTACGCCGGTCACGGTGCGTGATCCGAATGACAAGCAAATGGGGGCGACGGCCATGGCGCTGGTCTTTGACCGCCTCTCGCCAGATGCGCGCAATCGCGCCCGGCAAGCCGCGTTGTCTTACGTCGGCAGTGTCAAAGAGCTTTCCGCTTATACCGGCGTTTACTCGGTCAACCTTTCGCTGTCGGCGATTCAGAGCTTCACGCGCGATCCGCAATTGGTGAAACTGGGTATCGAAAAGGCCGGTGTGCGCGCCTCAGCGTCATTCACGGGCGGTTCGGCGGGCAACGCGCAAGCGTCGCTCAATAAGGAAGCGCAAGCGCTCAACGCCGCAACCAGTGCGGCAAACGCAGCCAGTGCCGCGGGCGCAGCCGGTGGCGCGGGCGCGGGCGCAGCCGGCAGTGCGGCGGGGGCCGCTGGTGTAGACGCGCAGTTCATCGAAATGAATCGCCGCATGACGGAAACTTACGAAGCGCTCGAACGCAATCAACAAGGGTTCGCCACGGTCAACAGCTTGATGGCCTTGGTGAATTCGATGGCGACGATGCCCGGACGCAAAGCTGTCGTCTATTTTTCGGAAGGCATCGCCATTCCGCCTGACGTAGCGCAACAGTTTCGCTCGGTCGTCAACGCCGCCAATCGGGCGAACGTGGCGATTTATGCCGTAGACGCCGCCGGCTTGCGCACCGAAAGCACGCTGTCACAAACGCGCGACACGGTGAACGCCATTTCCGCGCGCCGCCAGGGCCAACTTGCCAGCAGCGGCCCCATCGTCGGCGACGCCCTGACCAAACAGCTCGAACGCAACGAAGACCAATTGCGCGGCGATCCGCAAAGCGGCCTGATGGCGCTGTCGCAGGAAACCGGTGGAACCTTCATCGGCAACGGCAACGACATCGGCGAAAAACTCAAAGAGGTAGACGAGGACATGAACACCTATTACTTGGTGAGTTACACGCCGAGCAATGGCAATTTCGACGGCAAGTTCCGCAAGATCGAAGTCAAACTCAAACGCGGCGGCCTGACGGTGCAGGCGCGCAACGGTTATTACGCGGTGAATACGCCGGGCTATGTGCCGGTGCTTTACTACGAAACACCCGCGCTGGCAATTTTGGCGAAGCCCAATCCGCCCATCACGTTTCCCGTCCTAACGCTGGGCACGAATTTCCCCGAAGCGACGCGCCCCTTGCGCTCGGTCGTCGAAGTGCAAGCGCCCGCGAGTGCTTTCACGTTCGTGCAGGATCATGACAAGAAAACCTTTCAGACTGATTTTTCCATTGTCGTGCTGATTCGTGACCGCGAGCGGCAAGTCGTCGGCAAGCTCAGCCGCCAATACGTCCTGCGCGGGCCGCTCGACAAACTGGAGAGCGTCAAGGGCAGCGCGATTCGCTTTTATAAAGAAACCGAATTGCCGCCGGGCCGCTACGAACTCGAAGCCATCGCTTACGATGCGCCGTCTGAAAAAGCCTCAGTGCGCATCGGCAGTCTGGATGTCGCCGACCCCACCGAAACCAAACTGCGCATGAGTTCGGTGGCGATCATTCAACGCATCGCCACCACGCAGGAAAAAACCGAGAATCCCTTTCAGGTCGGCGAATCCCTGCTCATCCCCAGTCTGACGGGCATCACCCACAAAGCCCTGAAGCAAATGCTGTTTTATTTCGTCGTTTACCCGGCCAGGGGCGCCAAAGCGCCGGCAGAGTTCAGGCTGCAAATCACGCAAAACGGCAAGTCCTTCGCCGACCTGCCGCTCAAACTCGCCGCGCCCGACGACAAAGGCCGCAGCGCTTTTGCCAGCGGCATTCCGATTGAGAGCCTGAGTCCGGGCGGTTACGCCTTGCGCATCACGGTCAAGGACGAACAAACCACTCTCACACGCTCGACGCCTTTCATGATCGAACCTTGAGCAAGCACCAGAGACCCGCCCACGAAGACACACGAAGAAGACACGAAGAAAGAAACTTCTCTTCGTGTCTTCTTCGTGTGTCTTCGTGGGCGATCTTTTCCGTTTGCTGTTTCAACCTCACCGCCTTGGCCCAAACTGCGCCACGCGAAGCCGCCGATGCAAGCTGGAACCGGCGCGTCGCGGGCGCGGGTGATTATCAAATTGTGTTGGAAGTCTCAGGCCGCATCGAAATCTCGCGCGCCTTTCAGCCGCCCAATCCGCTCGACCTCACAGACATTTGCCGCGCCAAACAAACTGCCGAACAGCGCGCGTTTCTATCCGCCGACGGCTATTTGTCGGCGCTTGAAAAATCCGCCGATGCCAATCGCCGTCAAATCGAAATCGCGCGTCTGCACATCGAACTCGGCCAAATCTGGTCGTATCGCGGCGACATGACCCAAGCCATCGCGCACTTCGAAGCCGCGCGCGCAGCCCTGCAAAAAGGCCTGCTCGATCAACCCGCTTACGCCGAAGACCTGGTGCATCTCGATGAAATTCTCGGCATCACGTATTTGCGCAAAGGCGAGCTCGACAATTGCGTGCATCAGCATCGCGCCGAAAATTGCATCTTCCCCTTGAGCCGCGCTGCTGAACACAAACTCACCGCAGGCTCATCAGCCGCCATCAATTGTTTCAAACGCCATCTCGCGCGCAATCCCGACAACCTCGAAGTCCGCTGGTTGTTGAATCTGGCCTATATGACGCTGGGGCAACATCGAATCAGCGCAAAGGGCGGCCTCGCGCCTGAATGGTTGATTCCCGTCACGCCGTCAAAAGACCCGTTGCCGCGCTTCCCCGACGTAGCCGCGCAACTTGGCATTGACCGCGTGAGTGGCGCGGGCGGAGCGATTCTTGACGATTTCGATAACGACGGATTCCTCGACGTTATCATCTCAAGCGTAGACGCCTGCGAATCCATGCGCTTCTTTCATAACAACGGCGACGGCACGTTCAGCGACCAAACCGAGAAGGCCGGACTCAGCGGACAACTCGGCGGCATCAATTGCGTGCAGACCGATTACAACAACGACGGCTGGCTGGATGTCTTCGTCATGCGCGGCGGGTGGGAGTTCCCGATGCGCAATTCGCTGCTGCGCAATAACGGCGACGGCACTTTCAGCGATGTGACCGGGACGAGCGGCCTGTTAAGCGGCGCACATCGCACCCACTCGGCGACTTGGGCTGATTACGACAACGACGGCTGGCTCGACGTTTTCATCGGCCACGAAGAAACGCCCAGCCAACTCTTCCGCAATCGCGGCGACGGCACGTTTGAAGATGTTTCGGCGCGCGCAGGCGTGAACCGCACTGCGTTCACCAAAGGCGCGGCGTGGGGCGATTACGACAACGACGGCTGGCCTGATTTGTACGTCTCGAATTACGGCGGCGCGAACTTTCTCTATCACAACGATGGCAAGGGTACATTCACCGAAGTGGCAAACAAGCTGAACGTCACGCAACCGCTGATGAGTTTTCCGGTGTGGTGGTTCGATTATGACAACGACGGCTGGCAGGATTTATTCGTCGCCAGTTTCGTGCCCTCTGTGACCGAAGTCGCGCGCGGCTTTCTGGGCTTGCCCGCGCAAGCTGAAACGATGCGGCTTTATCGCAACGATACCAAAGGCGGCTTTCAGGATGTGACAACCGCCGTCGGACTCAATCGCGTCGTGCCGACGATGGGCGCGAACTTCGGCGATTTCGACAACGACGGCTGGCTCGATGTTTACCTCGGCACCGGAGCGCCTTCTTACACGGCGCTGATGCCCAACTTCGCCTTTCGCAACCACGCGGGCAAAAGCTTCGTTGACGTGACCGCTGCGACCGGAACCGGCCACCTGCAAAAAGG
The DNA here is from genome assembly GCA_016196035.1 of Acidobacteriota bacterium. Taxonomy (NCBI): domain Bacteria; kingdom Pseudomonadati; phylum Acidobacteriota; species Acidobacteriota bacterium. Next base: position 9,006 of record JACPYM010000074.1, read on the forward strand.
TCACGGCGTAGCTTTCGGCGACATTGATAACGACGGCGATCAGGATTTTTTTGTGAATGTGGGCGGTTTCATTCCGGGCGATAAATACAACAAGGCGTTGTTTGCGAACCCGACGGCAAAGAGCCATTGGCTTTCGCTCAAGCTGACGGGCGTGAAAAGCAATCGCGCCGCCCTTGGCGCGCGCATCAAGCTGACAGCGGCTGACGCGACAGGCAAGATTTTCACGGTTTATCGCACGGTCTCGAGCGGTGGCTCGTTCGGCGCGTCTTCGCTCACGCAGAACATCGGCTTTGGAGCCTTCAACAAAATTGAGAGTTTGGAAATCGAATGGCCTACGAGCAAGACGCGGCAGGTCTTTCGCAACGTCGCGGCGAATCAGTTTCTGGCAGTGAAAGAGTTGGCCGATAAATTCGAGCCGCGCGCCGCGCGCATTTTCCCTCTAACCCAGCCAGGCAAACCAAAGAAGAAACGGCGCTGAATCACGGTTTCAGTTTTTCAGGCTCGCGTTCGTCAATCGCCGAATCACTTTGCTCCGCCGCCTTGTTCAAGCGTGCAAAGGTTTCGCGCGCGCGGTCGGCGTCGGCGCGGCGATTGACTTTGGTGTAAGCGCGCGCCAGCGAGTAATAGACGCGGGCTTCGTTCGGGGCCAGGCGTTGCGCCATTTCGAGTTCCTGAACGGCGCGCGGCGCGTCACCGGTTTCGAGCGCCAAGCGGCCTAACAAGTAATGTCCCAGCGGCAAGCGCGCATTCAGCTTGATGGCTTCTTCGGCCAGCGGAATACCGGCTGCCGGATTTTTGTCCTGCAATTTGAGATAGGCGATTTGCAGCCGCGCCAGTGCATGCGTGGGCGAGTTGGCGATTTCGCGCTCGAAGGCCGCAAGCGCCCCGTCGTTGTCGCGCACGTCAATCAGAAAGCGGCCATAAGCGTATTGCACATTCGCGGCTTTGGGATAATCGGCGACGAGCCGGTCGTATTCGATGCGGGCGTCGGCGGCGTTGAGTTGCGCGAACAATGATTGCGCCAGGCCCGCGCGGCGAATCATTTCGCGGTCGCGCGCGCTCACTTCGATTTGCTTGGGCAAAGCAGCCATCCGCAACACCGCCAAGCCCATTCCCAAAAGCAAATCCTGGCTGTTGAGTCCTTCGCGGTTGAGCACGGTGAAGAGGCGTTGCGCCGTCTCGAAATCGCCGCGCAAAAGTTGCAGCGTCGCTTCGTGATAGCGCGCCACGCGCAACAGATCGGGATTGCTGTCGAGGCCGAGTTGCTTGCTTTGTTGCAGGTGGATGAACGCTTCGTCGTATTGCGCCAGGCGATATTCACACAAGCCGAGCAAGGCCAGCGGCGCGCCCGCTTTGGGACGCAGCGCGGCGACTCGTTTGAAGGCGGGGGCGGCTTCGGCGTAACGGTCGCGCTCATACAGCAACGTCGCCAGATACCACCAGCCCTCGTCCCAGCGCGGGCGCTGTGCGACACCCTGCTGATAAAGCGTGATGGCTTCGTCGAGATTGCCCGCTTCGCGCGCGGCGTCGGCTTGCGCGGCTACTTGTGGGGCAGCGGACGAAGCGGCTTCAGTTTTTGGGGCAGCAGGTTTAGGCGTGGTTTTGCGTTGCGCGACAGCGGCGACGTTGAGCGCCAGCAACAAGCAGGCGGCGAATTTGAGATAGCTCTTCATACGATTCTATTTGGCGATTCGGTAATGATGAAAATGCAAGGCTATAGTTTTGCAGCCGCGTAGCGGCGACCTGAGTTTAGCCCGGCGTTTCAATGCCGGGAAGCGCCGCGCAAAGTATCGCGCGTCGCGTAGCGACGGTTGAAATTGCAGCCCTTTTCGCAACGTTTCAAGCGTCGCTACGCGACGCGGAACTGTTCCGTCCAGCCACCGTGGTTTGAAAACCACGGCTAAATTCAACTGTCGCTACGCGACAAAAACAGATTCGCCTTATTTTTTATCACTACCGGCGATTCTATTCGGCGATTCTATTTTGGATAAGGCTCGCCCGCGCGCGCGATGCGAATGCGATGATCGGTAAATTTGAAATGCGCGCCGGTCAATTCGACTTTGGGCATATGGCAACTCACGCAATCGCGCTGGCCGGTTTTGCAGACGCGCACAGATTCGACAGGCAAAGCTGCGTCAGCCGTTTTCGCCCTTGTTGATTGATGGCAAGCGAGACATTTCGCGTCATAGAACGCCGGTTCAGGCGTCAGGTTGCCATGCGGGTCGTGACACGCCGTGCAGCCAATGCGTTTGTCAGCCGAATAACAGCGGCTGTTAAAAATGCGGTAGGGCTGAAAGCGCACGTTGTTTTTGCCCGCATGGTTCGGCATTTCGATGACATCGTCCACGCTGCGATGACATGAGCCGCAAACCGTTTGCGAAAGGTCGTCGCCATCGAGCGCGTTCAACTGTTTGAGCCAGCGTTTCGCCGGTTGGCCTGACTGGGCGGCGGCGACGTGCTGTTCACCAGCGCCGTGGCACGATTCGCAACTGACGCCGAGCTGGTGATTGAGTTGAATGACGGGCGGCTGGTTGGGTGCCGCGCCCGGCTCGATTTTCGCATTCGTCGTATGGCAGCCGAAACAACTGCGCGCCTCATCGAGGCTCATCGCGCGCCCGCCGGCTTCGCTGAGCGAGGCGGGCGGATCGGGCGTGTGGCCGAGCGTGATGTCGAGTGCGTTGGTGTCCAGATAAAAACTCACGCGGCTTTCATACAGCACGCCGCCGTATTCATAAACGTAAGTCTGACCGGAAAAACCCTGTCCAAAAGCGTACAGCAACGGCGCGGTGATGGTTTGCAGGCCGTTGGTAACTTCGTAAACGCTGCGGTTGCCGTCACGCGTCAGGCGATAAGCAAACTTGCCCTGTTGAAATTTCAGCAGCGGATGCGCGCGCAAAACCTGGCAATCAGCCGCGCTCACCAGCGCCCGCGACATGACGGTTTGTTGTTGTTTGGCCGCGATGCTGCGGTGGCATTCGGCGCAAGCCTGCGGGCCGACGAAGCGCGGCTTGGTTTGCGTCACAGCTTGGGCGGAAGGGCGCGCGGAAAAAAAGGCCAGGGCCAGCGCCAAAGCCAGCACCAAGCCCAACAAGCCGAGTTGTGGCCATTTTTTCAGGGGCGTGTTCATCGTTGCGGCTTTTCCTTGACGGGCGCGTTGGTCAGCTTGTCGGCGCTGGGCTGGCGTTGTTGTTCTTCGTCAGTGAGCTTGTCAATGATGGCGCGCAGGCGGTTGGCGTCGGCGGTGCGTTTCTGTTTGAGATAAAGCCGCGCGAGCAAAACGTAGGCTTGCCGAAAATCGGACTTGAGCGCCACGGCGCGTTCGAGCAGGGAGACGGCTTCGGCGGTGCGTCCGCGCGCCTGTTGCAATTGGGCCAGTTGAAACAGCGCGGCGATGTCGTCCGGGTGTAATTCAAGCGCGCGTTTGAGCAACGGCTCGGCTTCATCAAGGTTGCCGTCTTCGCGCAGCAGCCAGCCCAGACGAATGTTCGCGGTGAAATCACGCGCGTTGTTGGCGAGTTCGCTGCGAAATTCCTGCATCGCCAAATCGCGGTTGCCGGTGACCAGATAAGACACGCCGAGTTGCGTGTGTAGCGTCGGCAGCTTGGGGTTGTGCTTGACCGCCTGCTTGAACTCTTCGAGGGCGGCGGCGTGGTTGCGCGTCGCGGCGTTGAAAGCGCCGAGAATCAAGTGGCCTTCGGCGGCGGGCAAGTACTGAAAGACCTTGTCAATCAGGGCGCGGCCTTCGGCGAGGCGTTCGCTTTGCAAATAAGCCGTCCCCAACACATAAGCGACGGCGATGTTGTCGGGTTGGGCTTGATAGACGGCGGCGAGTTCCCGGCTGGCTTCGGCGAGTTTGTCACGTTGGAAATAGCAGAGGCCGAGCAATTGGCGCGCCTGCCAGTTCTCAGGTTGCGCGGCGGCGACTTGTGCGAACTCTTTTTGCGCGGCGTCAATTTCCTGCGTCTCGAAATAGGCGATGCCCAGATTGTAACGCACGGCTTGTTCGGACGGTTCGAGCAGCAGCGCGGCTTGATAGTGTTTGATGGCTTCGTCATAACGCCCCAGTTTGGCATAGACGACCCCTAGGTTAGAAAGCGCATCCATGCGGCGCGGGATCAGTTTGAGCGCGGCTTCGTAGGCCTGGCGCGCCGTTTCCAGTTCGCCTTGCTGTTGCGCCGCGACGCCCCGGTCAAAGTACGCTTCAGACTGGCGCACCGTCTCGCGGTCTTGCGCGGGCGCGAAGCCCAACAGCATGGATAAAGCTAGTGTGACGAACATAAGCAGTGAATTGAAAACCATGAAGGTACCGCCAGTATAACATCTACGCCAGCCACCGTCTCACCTCACCCAGACAAAGACGCGGCCCAATGAAAAAGGTGCGAGGAAACGCATTTGTTTCCTCGCACCTGATAAGTGCCGGATTGCTCCGAGCCAGATCTAGAAGGTGAACTTCAACGCCAATTCGACGACGCGTTGGCCGCGCTTGGTCAGAATCTTGCCGAAGTTATTCTTGGTGGCATCCGTGAAAGTAAACGGTTTGGTCGGATCGCAAATACCGCTGACCGTGCCGCCGACGCCGTTCGGAATCGTGTCTTTGTAATCATTCACCACCGTGCCATTCGGCAACACCAACACAGGGACGGTCGGCGTGCGCGTACACTTGGTTTCCAACGTCAGGTAAATATCACTGTCGTTGTTATTGCTCGTGCTAATGCGCTTCGGATAAGCCTGATTGAAGATGTTGAAGAAGCCCGTGCGGAATTGCAGATTTTTCTTCTCAGAAATCTTGAAGTTCTTGAAGAAGCTGACATCCCAATTCGCCGTGGCCGGCGTGCGATGATAGAAAGGCGGCACCAATGATCCCGATTGTCCGAAACCCGGAATCGTAATGCTCGCCAGGTCGAAGACCTTATCGCCCACCTTGTCACCGCTGCGCGCGGGGTTGGCCGTGTAAATCGGGGCAATCGAACCTGCGCCATTGCCGTCATTCGGAAAAGCATTCGTACCGAAAGAAGCAATCGCCAGGCCGTCGCCTGTGATGTCGCCGGTAAAGCGCAACCGCAACGGCGTGCCACTCGCAAAGGTCGTGATGCCCGACAATTGCCAGCCATTCAAGACGCCTTTGGCAAAGGCGTTGTTGACCGGCGACAAGTTGGGGATGTTGTAGTTGTAGGACAGATTGAACACGTGCGTGCGGTCGAAATTCAAAACACCATACGAACGCCCGCGCGCATCAATCGGGTCCAAATCGGCAAATTCGCCTGTCGTCAGACCCAACACTTTCGAGAAAGTGTAAGTGCCAAAGAATTGCAGATTCTTGCCAGTCTGACGGCTCAACGTCACTTGCAACGAGTGATAGTTCGACGTGGCGTTATATTCGTTGTAACGCACGTTGCCCAGATCAGAGAATGGGCGGAACTTGTTGATCGCGGCTGCATCCAACGCGGCTCGATTCAACGGATTCGCCAAGTTGGACGAAACCGTGGAAGTTACGATTTCGCAATTGCCGCGCCGTGTCACCACGCCGTTCGCGTCAACCGCACCCGGATCGCAACCGGGATTGCGCAAGGTCGTAATTTCGACGGGTTTGTCACCCGGCACCGTGCCTTTTAATAACGCTCCAACCGGAACGAAATTGATTTGGCGGCGGCTGGGCAAGTGACGCCCAAAGGTGCCAACATAAGACGTTTCCAGCACTGCCGAAAGCGGCAACCGCGTCGCAATGCTCAAGCTGGTCGTGTAAGTTTGCGGGATACGATTGGACTCAAGGTTGGGCGAAATGATTTGTCCGCCGCCCTTCGCCAGTTTCAACGGATCAACCGGGATTAGTTTGCCATCAACGTTGACGATGCCCATATTGCTGATGGTCAAGCCACCCAAATCATTGAAGTTCTTGGTCGTGCCCGGAATGGTGTCAAACAGGCCAATCGAAGCGCCGACGTTGCCGTTCGGCGCTGAACGCAAGGACGGATCGTATTGGAAGTTGCCTTGTACGCGATTGTAGAAAACGCCTGCGCCACCGCGTACCACCAGGCGCTGGTTTTTCTTCACGTCCCACGCAAAGTTCAAACGCGGGCCCCACAGAACCGGCTGGGCATCAATCGCGCCTTTTGGAATTTGTCCGCGGGCTGCCGACAGCAAACCATTCGGACTAAAGGGATCGCCGTTGACGTAATAACCCGCGCCGGGTTTGTAAGCCTGCGGGCTGAACAATACGTCAAAGCCTTTGCGCTCTTTGTTGACGGTCATATGCGCCGCACGCAAGCCGAATTCGAGCGTGAAGTTGGGCCGCAGCTTCCACGAATCCTGCGCAAAGAATTCGTAGTTGTAGAAGCGATAGTTACCAATCGGCGGCTGCGTGCCGTGCGAAACGCCCGTCAATTGACCGACCAGCAAATCGCCCCAGTCATTGCCCGTGCCGTTCGGGTTCCAGTTGTTGAATTCGAGCTGGCCCTGCGAATCGGGGTCGCCCTGGAAGTTCTGGCGCTTGTTGCCCTGCTCAATCAACGCGCCGAATTTCATCGTGTGCGTGCCTTTCACTTTCGACAGGTTGTCGTTCAGCGAAAAGCTGTCATTGTAAGCAAAGATCGGGTTGGTGCCCGGCGACCACAGTTGACCTTGCGCCCAGCTAATCAAAGACAACGGCGCATACTGGCTTTGGCGGCCAAAGCGCGTGTTGTCGAAAGGCAAGCGGATGTTTTCGATACCCAGCGTTTTCAGCGAAACCTTCTCAGGGTCAACGTAGTTGTTGTCGAGTTTCAGTTTGCTGCCGCTGAACACGATTTCATTGGTCATCGTCGGGTTGATGATTCTGGTCATGCCGACTGCCGCCGAACGCCCTAAATTCGTGGACAAGTTGTGAGTCGGCAATTCAAAGGTCGAAGGCCCCCACCAAATGCCGTAAGGCCCATCGGCAAACTCGCGCTCGCGCGTGATGCGCACGTAAAGATTCGTTTTGTCTGAAACCCGGTAATCGAATTTCATCTTCAAATCTTTGCGGTTTTGGAAAGAAATCGGAACTGCTACGTAGTTGTTGCTCGCACTGTTCAGATTGGGCAGTGGATAAAGGTTTAAGAGCACCTTTCCGATCGGATTGATGTAGGGAGCCAAGTTGCCGCCGGGTGCCACCTGGCCGGCATTGGCGTAACCGCCAGGAATTTTAACCCCGGAGTTCGCCCCGAAATTCCCGGTGCGTTGCGCGGCGGTCGGCACGTTGGAAAGCTTGGGTTGCGCCGAAAAATCCTGCTTCTGGTATTCAAACCCAACGAAGAAAAAGAGTTTGTTACGATCTTTGTTGATCTTGGGAATAAGCAGCGGGCCGCTAATCGTGCCGCCTGGATAATAGAAACGCCCCAGTGGTTTTTGCGCTGCTAATGAAGTCGGGTCAGTAGCTTTGAGGTAGTTCCTAAACCGGTCATTCGCTGACAAGGCATCGTGGCGGTTATAGGTGTAAACCGAGCCGTGATATTCGCTGCCGCCCGATTTGGTCGTCGCGATAATGCCAACGCCGCTCGCGCCTGAATCGGCGGAATAGTTGCTGGTCTTGATCGAAACTTCCTGGACGAAGTCGTTGTTCAGGCTGACGATCGAACCGCAGTTGCAACCGATGTCAATCACGCGCGAACCGTCAACACTGACGTTGTTATTCGTGCCGCGCTGTCCATTGACGTTATAAGCCGAAGCATCGCCGAAGCTGACGACAGCGTAACTGGACGAGTCCGGCGCGACGACGCCGGGCAGGATGCGCAACAGTTCGAGACTGCTGCGGCTAAGAATCGAAAGGTTTTCGATTTGCTTGGCGGTGATGGTGTTCGACTTTTCACCCGTGTCGGTTTTGATTTCTTCGGTCGTACCCGAAACGGTTACGGTTTCAGTCGTCTGACCGACTTCGAGCGCGATGTCGAGCGCACGAATGTCGCTAGGGCTTAACGATACGCCGGTTTGCGTCAACGCCTTGAATCCGCCCGCTTCCACCTTGACGGTGTAAAGGCCGGGTTCAACTGCGCTGAAAGTGTAAGCACCATCGCTGCTGCTGCTGGTTTCGCGTTCGGCCTGGGTGCGCTCGCTGATGAGCGTGACCTTGGCTTTCGACACCACTGCGCCGCGCGGGTCTTTCACTGTACCGCGTAAAGTCGCGCTGGTCGTTTGCGCTGTTGCCGACGCAGCCATTGCGGCCACCGCTAACAACAACGCAAGCCAAGCCTTGATATTCCACTGGGGTCTTTTCTGCATGTTAGTAGGTTATCCTCCAAAAGTTAATGTAAGCAGATGGGCATAAATTGTGCGGTAACCAAAAAAACTTACTGCCTAGTGGCTTTTGCCAAAATAGCCGTCAATAGGCGTGCTACAAGCCACGCCGAACGCCCCTCCTTGTAAGGAGGTCTTAACGCAGCCTTCAGTGATGAACTGATATCGTTCTGGTATCGTTCGCGATCAAATCCCAGCAAAGCTTTTGGAATGTATGTCGGTTGCTTATAATGTGTAAGGTGAAATCAACCAAAAATACGTAGGTGGAGTCAACCAAAAGTATTATATGGTTCCACCCAATAGCGTCAATTGACTTACTGCTAGCTAACGGTTAAGCGTCTCGCCTAACCGTGCCTAACATGCAGGACTTAGGCAAAGATTTGCCACAGAGGCACGGAGACACAGAGGAGGACCGCGATCTCCGGCAGAGCTGTAGCAAAGCTCTGTGTCTCTGTGGCTATCGCACGCGCGTTTTGCGTAAGTCCTGACATGATTACAGACTGGTTAGCTGGCGCATTAAGGGGTGCGAGCGTCAGTTCGCATGGTCTGACCCGTTTTTTAGTCTTCATCGAGGTAGTTTTATGGTTGCCAAATCAAGTACGGTATCGTCCTCCATCCCTACTGTGTCCGAGACAGAAGTCCGAGAAGTGTTGGCGCGCATTCTGCAGAGCAAGCATTTTTCCCATGCACCGAAGAAGCAGAAGTTTCTGCTGCTGATCTGCGACTATTACGTGTTGGGGCGAGCGGGTGAGTTGAATGAGTACCTCATCGGCCGGGAAGTCTTTGATCGAACAGAGAGCTACAATCCTGCCGCCGACCCGATTGTGCGTGTTGGTGCGCATGACATACGGAAAAAACTCGACCTTTATTACCAAGAAGACGGGATCAGCGATGCCGTGCGGTTGATCGTCCCCATCGGCAGTTATGAACCCGCATTCGTGCGAAATTTTCCCCAGCCCGTCGCGCAAACAGTTGTGGTGGAGTCGTTAGACAGTTCGCCAACTGACTCAGCCTCCAAAATAACGCAGCTAGCAGAAGCCGCAGAGTCGCCGAAGACGGAGCCTGCCTTATCGAATGTCACACCGGAGGGCAGTTCACCACGCCGGTGGAGCCTGTCACTTGCTGTGCTGAGTACTCTCTCAGTTGTGGTGATTGCTGGACTGTTGTGGGTGAATTGGAAGTTGCAACAACAACTCGAAAAAGCGGCCCATTTTCAGCAAGCGCAAAGCAATGGCGGTCTGGTCTGGGTGCCGTTTCTAAAAAATGGCACCACTCCGACGTTGCTCATCCTGAGCAACCCTTCGGTTTACCGCTCCGCGCACGCAGCCGACCCGTCCGTCATCGCCGACAAGGGAGTGACCCTGACCCCGGCGCAGGCCCGCGAATTGACAGATGTCACCGGCAGCCGGTTGCCATTGCTGGCAGATCAGGTGGTGCGGCTGATTCCGGCCCCTAACATGTATACCGGCATTGGCGAAGCTATTGGTGCCTATCGGCTGACCGGCTTCTTGCAGGGGATGAATGAGAAGACCTTGCTCAAACAGAGCCGCAACATCGGTCCCGAAGATTTGAAGCAATACGATACGATCCTGCTGGGTAGCGTCTATGCCAATCAATGGTCTAAGCCGCTTTCCATCAAAGAGAATTTTGTTTTCACCGCCCGCGCCACGATCCAGAATTTGGCGCCGCGTCCTGGGGAAGAGCGCGAATATAGGGCCGCCTTTGACCAGCGCAATGGCATCCTGTTGGAAGATTATGCCCTGATTTCGGTGACGCCAGGCGTCTCGGATGAGCGCACGATTATGGTGCTGGCCGGAATGTATAGCGAAGGCACCCAAGCCGCCTGCGAATTCGTGACCACCGCCGGGACGCTCGCCGAGCTCAATCGGCAGTTGCAGCAAGCCAGAGAAAAAGACGGAGAGCCGCCGCACTATTATCAAGCTTTGCTCAAAGTCAGCGTTGAAAACGCGTTTCCCACCAAAGCCACGTTGGTCGCCATTCGTGAATTGCAAGTCATCAACCAATAACCTGCGTTACCGCCGCGCAGGCAATTATTCAGCGAAACAGCCGCAGTCTGTCATTAGACAGCTTTCAAACCACGCCTGTTCGCATACAATGGCGGAGCGGTTCCCGCACTCCTCGAATTCAAAAAGGCAGACGAATTATGATCATGGTTGGCTTGCCAGCGGGCCAAGGGCGCCGCACCGGTATGAAATTCCAGGCTCGCATTTCAAATTCACCGATCACTTTTATGCGCATCGTCGAACCCGGCGCGGCTTATCCGAATTGATATGGAGTCATCGCAATGAAGTACGCGGCTTTTCTTGGTTTCGCCCTCATCGGCATTAGCCTGGGCAGTTCTTGGTGCCCCCGCCCAGCCACCGCCCAGGCGGAGAAACCCAGCTTTGAGGCAGTGCCTGCCAGCAAAAGCGGCCTAACTTGGGCGCACGACAACGCGCGTTCGGCGAATCGGTACCTGCCCGAAACCTGCAATGGCGGCGGCCTCTTTTTCGATTTTGACAACGATGGTTGGCAGGACATTTTCTTCGTCAACAGCGGCCCGTCGGATTTCTTTACGCCGGCGCAACCGCTCAAACACGCGCTCTATCGCAACAACCACGACGGCACATTCACTGATGTAGCCGAAAAAGCGGGCGTCGCTTCGACTGCGCATGGTTTCGGCATGGGTGCGGCGGCGGGGGATTACGACGGTGATGGCTGGCAGGATTTGTACATCACCAGCTATGGCAAAAATATTTTGTACCGCAACAACGGCAACGGCACCTTCAGCGACGTGAGCGACAAGGCCGGTGTGAGTGCGCCGGGCTGGTCTACGCATGCGACGTGGTGGGATTACGACAACGACGGCAAGCTCGATCTGTTTGTGTCGAGCTTCGTCTATTACAAAAAAGATTTGAACGTGGTGTGCGGCGACAACCGGCTGGGGCGCAAATACTACTGCATCCCGCGCGTCTTCAAACCGCAAGCGAGCCGCCTCTTTCACAACAACGGCAATGGCACGTTCAGCGATGTCAGCAAGGAATCGGGCATCGCGAACGCGCTGGGCAAGGGCTTCGCGTCGGTGGCGACTGACATCAACAACGATGGCCTGCAGGATTTGTTTGTCGCTAACGACACCGTCGCCAACTTTCTGTTTCTGAACAAAGGCGGCGGCAAGTTTGAAGAGATCGGCTTGGCGTCAGGCGTCGGTTACAGCGATGCGGGCAGCCCGCGTTCGGGCATGGGCGTGGACGCGGCGGATGTTGACGGCGACGGCTGGCAGGATTTGTTCGTGGCCAACATTGATCAGGAGTTGTTCAGCCTCTATCACAACGAAAAGGATTTGAGCTTCACCGATCAGGCGGGCGAGATTGGACAGGCCACGCGCTTGCTGTCGGGCTGGGGCTTGAAGTTTTTCGATTACGACAACGATGGCGACCCCGACCTGTTTTTAGCGAACGGCCACCCCGACGACATGGTCGAAATGCAGGCGTCGAAGGTGAAATACAAAGAGCCGCTGATGCTGTTCGAGAACGTCAACGGCAAATTCAGAAACGTCAGCGCGCTTTCCGGCGAAGTTTTTAAGCAAGATTTTCCCGCGCGTGGGTTGGCGGTTGGCGATTATGACAATGACGGCGACCTGGATTTGCTGATCATCAATAACGGCGCAGCGCCGGTACTGTTGCGCAATGAGGGCGGCAATCAAAACAACTGGCTCGGCCTGCAATTGGTCGCCAAGCAGAGCAATCCGCTCGGTGTCGGCGCGGTCATCACTTGGACGGCGGGCGGCGTCAAGCGTTCGCGCTACAAAACCAGCGGCGGCAGCTATCTCGCTTCGCACGACCCGCGCGAGATTCTGGGCCTGGGCAAAGCGGCCAAGGTGGACAGCGTGGAAATTAAATGGCCCAGCGGCAAAGTTGATAAGCTGTCCGGCCTGGCGATCAATGGCTACGTCAAAGTTGTCGAAGGCGAAGGCGCAATGAAGGCCGCGCCAACCGCTGGTTCGCCAAAGAACTAACGGCGCAGCGCCCTCAGGTTTCATGCTATGCCCGAAACTCCCGCACTCATTAAACCGCCCGCGCTGCGGCCCGGCGATACCGTCGCCATCGTCGCGCCCGCCAGCAATCTCAAACCCGACTATCTGCAACGCGGCGTGGCCGAACTCGAACGGCTCGGCTTCCGCATCAAATACGCACCGGACATTTTGGATAAGGCGCGGTACACCGCAGGCAGCGACGAACGCCGCGCGCGCGAATTGCATGCGGCCTTTGCCGATCCTGACGTCAAAGCTGTTTGGGCGGCGCGCGGCGGTTATGGCGCAATGCGTTTATTCAAACTGCTGGACGATGCATCGCTGGTTCAGCAGCCGAAAATCTTTATCGGCTACAGCGACATGACAGCGTTGCATCTGCGGTTTTATCGGCGCTTCGGCTGGGTGACCTTTCACGGGCCGATGGCGGCGAAGGATTTGGCGGGCGGCGTTGAACATTATGACCAGCGCACGCTGCTCGACGCGCTGACTCGCACCGAACCGTTGGGGCTGATCCAAAGCGCTCAAACAGAATGGCTGCATCACGGCGCGCCAGTCAGCGGACGCTTGCTGGGTGGCTGCCTCTCGCTCATCGCCGCCTTGCAGGGCACGCCGGACGAATTGGACACGCGCGGCTCAATCCTGTTTTTGGAAGACACGAGTGTGAAGCCTTACGCGCTGGATCGCATGTTTCAGCAACTCAAGCTGGCGGGAAAATTCGACGAGGTGCGCGGCCTCGTGTTTGGCGAGATGCTGGATTGCGTGCAGCACGCCGCGCAGGGCTACACGATTCAAGCAGTGCTGGCAGAATTGACGGCAGAGTTGAAAATTCCAGTGCTCTTCGGTCTGCCCAGCGGCCACAGCCCGCGTGGCAATCTGACCTTGCCATTGGGCGTGCAAGCAACTTTAACCGCTGAGGGGACTGCTGATGGATTGCGAATTGAGGAAGCGGCAGTGGTCAGTGGCTAGTGGTCGGCTTCAAATTCGCTGGCCACTAACCACTGACCACTATTCTTCAATAACGCACACGCACGGTGAACGACCCGCTATTGTCGCGCAGATAATCGTCATTGATGCCGAGCAGCAAGCGTCCGTATTCGCCTTGATCAACGGTGCCGCCGCCCTGGCGACCGACGACAATGATGTTGGAATCGCCGCCATTGCGATAACGAATCTTCGTGAGCAACGCACCCACACCGGCGTCTTGCACCGGGTAACGCGACGTGCTGACTTGGGCGCGGCGTTCGCCCTCCGGCCCCACGCTGCGATAGCCGCCGCCGATGTCAATCGTGCCTTCCGCCGTAATCTCGAATTGCATGCCGGGCGTGACTTCGATACCCGTATCCAGCCAATCCTGGTTGGCGCGCACGGTAAAGGTGCGCTCCTGGCCCTGTTGCCCTGTGTTACCGCCCGTGTTGCCGCCGGTGTTCCCTGTGGATGAACTGTAGCTTTGATCCACCTGCACGGTCACGCGGAACGTGCCCGTCGCATTGCGTGTCTCGCCGTGATTGACGGTGAAATACAGCATACCATCGCGGTCGGCCACGAATTCGCGCGATTTGCCAACGACGATGGAAGGCGAATTGGCATCCTGGCCGATGCCCGCCAACAACACGCCATCGGCTTCGTTCGGTTCCGGCGCGTATTGATCGGCGCGCGTGCGCAAGCCTTCCGGCCCAGTCGGCGTGCGGCCATCCAGCCGGATGCTGCCGGTGGCATCCACACGAATGCGCTGCCCGTTGCGCACCTCGATGCCGGAGCGAATCCACTGCTCATCCAGCCGCACGTCCACCGCCGGATAAGAACGCCAGCCACCGGTCGAAGTGCTGCCACCCGTGTTCGGATTGCGTGTCGGGTAGCCATCATTACGCGGATCGCGGTTGGTCGTGGTGGTATCAAGGCCGTCATTGTCGAGCGTCAGTTTGACCACGTCGCGTGCCGCGATACGGATGGTGCGGCCCTGGTTGCGATTGTCGCCCGTCGTGATCTTGAAGATGAATTCGCCGTTCTCAAAGCCGACGAAGGTGCCTTTCAGAATGCTGCCATTGCGATGCACGAGCGTGTCAGCCCAGGCCGCGCTTGTCAGCAAGATTGCTGCAAGGATTGCCAAAAAAATTTGTGTAGTGCTTTTCAGGCGCATAGTTCTTTGCCCTCGGTGTTGATGGGCGCAATGGATTTCGACTGGGGAACCGCACAAACCAGCGCGCCACGTTTGGTGATTTGCTTGCCAATGTGGGGGAACGGCGGGAAGTATAACTTGAACAGTAGTCAGTAGTCAGTAGTCAGTAGTCAGTAGTTTGATCCGACTATGGACTACCGGCTACTGACTGCCCGCTACTGTTTCTTACCGCTAAACGTGCCTTCGCCCAAACCGGCGAGGCTGACTTTGCCTTTCATCGTCTTGCCATCGGTGGTGCCGGTGTAAACGACGGTGCCTTCGACCTGGCCCGTGAGTTTGTACGAAAACTCAAGCTGGCCCCCTTTGACTGTGCCGGCTAAATCAGCTTCGCCGAGCTGACCTTTGTAATGACCCGTCAGCTTCTCGCCTTCCTGCTTGAACGTAAACGAAGGGCTGCCGCTGCCCGCCGACGTTTCGACTTCGACAGCCCAGGCGCCGGTCAGATTGATCGCGCCACTGGCCGCTGGGGTTGCTGCCGTGGAAGCCGCTGCGCCACCAGCCAGTTTCTTCCCCGTCCAGTCACCTTGCGCCAGGCCGCCGAAATCGGCGTCGCCTTTCATCGTATCCCCAGTCACTTTGCCGGTCAGCGTGATAGCCAGATCATTGTCTTGGAACTTAACCGTGTATTTGATGGTGATGTCGCTGCCCTTGAGCGTGCCTTGCGCTGGCAGACTGCCGAGTTGGCCCTTGAGGTTCTCGCCTTCCAACGTATAAACCAGCGTCGAGGTGCGCGGCCCTTGCGGCGAAGTGACCGTCAATTCCCATTTATTGCCATTGGCCGCCGACGCCTGTGCCGTTGGGGACGTCGCTGCTGCACCCATGCGCTTCGCCATCCAGGCGCCTTCAAAAGCGCCGCTGGCGATGCTGGCCGTGCCCTTGATCGTGTCGCCGTCGAGCAGACCCGCAATGGTAATCGGCACGGCATTGCCGTTGTAGTTAATCGAATAGCCGAACTTGACTTCTTTGCCTTTGAGCGTGCCCTGCACCTGGGCTTCGCCGCGCTGCCCCTTGAGCGTGCCCGCGAGTTTCTCGCCGTCTTGCGTCAGCGTCAGCTTGCTTACCGAAGGCTCGCCCGGCGTTTCCATCGTGGCCTGCCATTCACCGGCAACCGATTGCGCCGAGACCAGACTGGCAAACACGAAAAGACTGATGACAGCCGATAAACACAACTTTTTCATAGGTGGATGCTCCTTTTTTTGCAGGCCCGCCGACGTGCGCCAAACCCGCGTGAACAATGTCTTGAACGTAGTTTCGAACGATTAATGATTGCAGTGCGCGAAGCCTACTCTTGCGCCGCTAAGAGTGTCAAACGCCAGTTTGCCGCCTGCGGCATGGGTACGGTACCGCGCGCGTCAGCAAGCGGCGCGCGGCAACTTACACCCAATAATCGCAAGGTAACGACCCCGCTTGCTGACGCGCGCGGTACTGTACCAATCTAACGCCGTCTGATTTAGAATCGCGCACCGTTTTCCAATTCATCCACCTTGAAGGAGTCACAAATGCCCATTCGAGAATTTCAAAGCATTGACGAAGCCCGCGCGCTGCTAGGACAGGAAGTCTCGGTCAGCGACTGGCTCGACGTTTCGCAGGAACGCATCAACCAATTTGCCGAAGCCACCGGCGACCATCAATGGATTCATCTGGACGTCGAGCGCGCCAAAACCGAATCGCCTTACGGCACGACCATCGCGCACGGCTTTTTAACGCTGTCGCTGTTGAGCTGCCTGATGCAATCCGCCGTCAAATTCAACGTGGCGGCCAAGCTGGCGCTCAACTACGGTTTGAACCGCGTGCGTTTTGTTTCCGCCGTGCCCGCGGGCAGCCGCATACGCGCGCGCGTGGCGTTGCAAAACCTGGAAGATTTCGCGGGTGGCTATCAATTCACCTGGCAAATTACGGTCGAGATTGACGGCACGGCAAAACCGGCCTGCGTGGCCGAATGGCTGACGCGTATGTACACATAACCGCTTATGACAATTTCCACCGCCTTCCCTCTTCCGCCATCTGGATACCAGCGCACATTTGAAGCCGAGATCGACGTGCTGGCCGAAAACGAATTGCTCGTGCGCGGCACAATGCGCGATCACCGCTTTGCGTTTGCGCATGACTGGCGGTTGCACACGCCGGATTACGCAGTGCTGGAAGCCAGCGCGCGCCAATTGGCTGGCGACGCGGCGCAGTTTCAGCCAGAGCTTTGCACGCGCTACGCCAACATACGCGGCGTCAAAATCGGGCGCGGCTTTTCCAAACACCTCCTGATGGCCCTGGGCGATCTGCCCGGTCAGCAAGAACATTTGTTACTCGCCATTGAAATGGCGCGCGTCGGGCAACAGGTTTATCAGTACACACCCGAATTTGAAGCGCAGTTTCCGCAGCGGGATAACAGCGCGAATGAAACGGCGCGCGCGGCCTGGCTGAAAGACCGCGCGTATATGAACCTGGCGGACACCTGTTATACCTATCGCGGCGAATCGCTGGCGCTGTTTGATGAGCGCCCGGTGCGCTGCGGCTTCGGCGCGGAATTGACGCGGCCCAAACCGGGCGACCGGCGCGTATTCTGGCGCAACAAGCGGGTTGTGATTCAGCAAACTGCGATTGGCTTTGCGTGCGAGAGTATGATGGATGATCGCATCCACGACATCAGGATTGAGTTTGAATTGTCATCTGCGGGATTGATCAGCAACGCCCGGAGTCGCGGCTTACGTTTGCCTTACCACGGCATTTGCGAAGAACCACAGCAACGCACGGCAGGCTTGAACGGCTTGCGGGTGACGGCGGCGTTTGTGCAGCAATTTGCCGAACAGGTTGGGGGCGCGAGCGGTTGCACGCACTTGTTCGATCTTTCGATTGATGTGCTGCGGCTGTTCCAATTCAACCCATAACTTTCCCACGAAAACACACGAAGGGGCACGAAGAAAACTCAATTCTCTTCGTGCCCCTTCGTGTGTTTTCGTGGGAAAATCCTACTCGTAACGCAACGCTTCAATCGGATCGAGCTTCGCCGCCTTGATCGCCGGGTATAGCCCCGCCACCAAGCCGATGGCCACTGACGCCGAGAACCCGATTGCCACCCAAACTAGCGGCACTTGCGACGGCACATCGGGCAAGAGCACATGCAACAACAAGCTAATGACAATGCCGAAACCGATGCCGAGCAAGCCGCCGATGCCGGTGAGCGTGGCGGCTTCAAACAGGAATTGCGTGATGATGTCTTTGCGCGTCGCGCCGATGGCGCGGCGCACGCCGATCTCTTTGGTGCGTTCGGTGACGCTGACCAGCATGATGTTCATCACGCCGATGCCGCCGACCAGCAGGGCCACGCTGACAATCGGGATGACGATCATCGAAACCATCGCCAGCATTTGATTGAAGCTGTCCACGATGCTGCTGGGCGTGCGCACGTCAAAGCTGTCCGGTTTATCAAACGGCACGTGACGGCGGCGGCGCATTAGTTCGCGCGCTTCGTCCACCAGTTTATCGAGGTCGCCCGATTTGGCGCCGATGGCGATCCAATGGTCATCCTGCATCGGAAACATCGCGTGCATCACGCTGTAGGGCACAAAGACAAAGGCGTCGGCTTGCGGCCCGCCGCCGAAAAGCGATTTGGCTTTTTCGAGCACGCCGATGACTTTGAACTGCTTGTTGCCAACCATGATTTCTTTTTCCAACGGCTCAAAACCGCTGAAGAGCTTTTCGGCGATGTCATAACCGATGATGCAGACTTCGCTACGATTCTCGTCTTCGCTGTCGTTGAAAAAGCGCCCACGCGCAATCGCCACTTCGCGCGTGTTGGCATAATCGGAAGAAACGCCGCGCACCTGGGGCGTGCGCACTTCGTTGTTGCGGAACTTGACCACGGGCGGCAAACCGGGCGGACGCAGGATCGGCGAGGCGGCGATAGCGTGCGGCAATTGTTTCAAGGCGAGCGCGTCTTCATAGGTGATCGGCTTGCGCTGGCGTTCCTCTTCGGTCAAATCGCCGTGGCGCATGGCCGGCCAGCGGCTGACGAAAACGACGTTGGTGCCGAACTGTTCGATCTGTTCTTTGAAGCCCGACTCCATCCCCTTCGCCAGCGAGGCGACGCCGATGACGGTGGCCGTGCCAATGACGACGCCGAGCACGGTCAGGAACGAGCGGAATTTGTGCGACCACAAGGTGGTCATCGCCTGGGTGAATAATTCTTTGAGTGCATTTGTAAACATAACTCTTACCTGCCAACGGGTTCCTTCACGGTTGCCAATGTTCGCGTGGTTTCTTCGATTATGCTGCCGCCGGATTCCAATGCTTTGGGTTCATGCGGCTGTTTCAGCTTGTTGGTGTCATTCGGATCAAGCGCTGCCACAGGCGTAAATACGGTCCCGCCGACCACGCCGCGCAAGCGCAGAATCTCCCACAAGTGCAAGCCGAACTGAATCAGAAAGACCGCTGTGCTCAGCAGCAAATAACCGATGACGACGCCACGCCCCAGTTTCAACAATGCGCCCAGCAACACCGCGCCACCGACAATCGCGCCCAACCCCATCAGCGACACCCAAAAGATGTCGGTCAGGTAATCATCAAACCGTTTGTCCGCCGCGGCGTCATTCATCACCAGCGGCGCACCGCATTGGCGGCAGAACTTGGTTTGTTGGGAGATTGCAGTTCCGCAGCTTGAGCAAAACATACGAATTGCCTTTCGTCCTCATTCGGCGCGCAACGCCACAATCGGATCAAGCTTCGCCGCCTTCCACGCGGGATAGCTGCCAAAGATCAAGCCCACGCCGCTCGATACGCCAATCGCCAGAAAGGCCGCCCAAACCGGCAATTCTGCCGGCACAGGGGTAAAGCGCCGCAGGATTTGCGAGATGCCATAAGCGATCAGCAAGCCAATCAACCCGCCCACCATTGAAAGCACGGTGGATTCGACCAGAAATTGCGTCAGGATGTCTTTGCGGCGCGCGCCCAGGCTTTTGCGAATGCCGATCTCGCGCGTGCGTTCGGTCACGGTCACCAGCATGATGTTCATAATAACGATACCGCCCACCACCAGCGAAATCGAAGTCACGCCCAACGCCACCGCCGCCACCAAGCCGAAAATCGCCTGGATGAAGACGTTGATGGCCTCCGCCGTCACCAATCCGAACGTGTCTTTGTCGCTGTAATTCAACCGGTGCCGCGCGCGCATCAACAGGCGCACTTGGTCTTCGACCTCTTTCAGATTCGCCCCGTCGGGCGCTTTGACCGAAATGCTGACGCTGCCGCGCGCGCCCCACATCTTTTGATAGGTCGAGAGCGGAATGATGACGAAATCGTCGCGCGACTGACCGAAAAACGAGCCTTGTTCTTTGGCGACACCGATGATCTCAAAGGGCAAGCCATCAATCTTGATTTCGCGCCCGACTACATCGCGTTTGTTGAAGAGTTTGTCGGCCACTTCGACGCCGACGAAGGCGGCATAGCGGCGGTTGCTGTCGTCGGTATCGCCGATGTAACGGCCATATTCCGGCTGGATGGTGTCAATGTTGATCATGCTGGCCGAATTGCCGCGCACGGTGATGTTGGTCAGCTTTTCGGTTTCGGAACGGATTTCGGCGTTGGCGTTGTCTTGCGCGCCGATGGCTTCGGCCTGCGACTTCGGCATGCGCTCGCGCAGGTATTCGACATCTTCGACGGTCAGATTCTTGTTACGTTTGTTGGCGCTGATGAATTCCTCGAAACTGGTAATCATCCCGTATTTGTCCACGATGATCGTGTTGCTGCCTAAATCCGCTGTCACCGTGCGGTCAACGTAGCGGAAAAAGCCCTCAATCACCGCCGCCACCGCGACCACCGTCATCACGCCGAAGATGACCCCCAGCAGCGTCAGAAACGAGCGCAGTTTGTGCGCCCGTAACGAACTAAGCGCGAGTAAAAATGATTCCCAGAAACGCATTGTTATTTTCCTGTCTCAAGTTCTGATCAGGACTTACGCAAAGATTTGCCACACAGGCACGGAGACACAGAGGAAGACCGCGATCTCCGGCAGAACTGTAACAAAGCTCTGTGTCTCTGTGCCTCTGTGGCTATCGCACGCGCGTTTTGCGTAAGTCCTGCTGATGTCGTCAGGTTGTTGGCAGTCCCGGCAGATTGCCTGCGAACCAAAACAACGAAACGCCAGTTTCAACCTATTGGTTGCAACAATTCGTCTAAGTGTAGACGTTCATCCGTCAGTTTCCTTAACAAACCACCCAGCTTTTCTTCAAGAATGGGAAAAGCCACGCAGAGGAACGGTACCGCGCGCGTGAGCAAGCGGAGCCTGGGCGGTTCGGCCAACGGCATAAGCTTGACGCGCCGCTTGCTCATGCGCGCGGTACCGTTCCGACACAACGCGCGTCCGTAACCGCAATTGCAAACCAGTCTAAAAGCTCAAATTGATCGCGGCGCGCTGTGAATGCAGCTTGATCTGGCTGAGCACTTCTTCAGCCAACACCAACGCGCGCCGCCCCTCGGCCCCACTCACCACCGGCGCACTGCCGTTACGCACTGCTTCCACAAAAGCTTCGATTTCACCCAGCAAGGGTTCTTTTTTGGCGACGGCCAGCGGATGCGCGACGATTTCGGGCAAGGTGCCGGGCGCGCGCGGCGGCACCAGTTTGCACATCGCCACCTGCTGTTCTGCGTAATCCAGCGAGTAATACTCGTGCGGTTGAAAGACGCGCAGCTTGCGCAGGCGTTCGCCCGCCACGCGGCTGGCCGTGATGTTGGCGATGCAGCCGCCCTCGAATTCCAGCCGCGCGTTGGCCAGATCAATCTTCGGCGTCAGAATCGGGATGCCGACGGCTTCCAGTTTGACGACTGCGCGGTTGACCAGCGTGGCGATGATGTCCAGTTCGTGCACCATCAAATCCATCACGACATCAATGTCCAGCGAGCGCGGCGTGAAGATGCCCATGCGGTGCGCTTCAAAAAACAGCGGGCGCGTGAGTTCCTGTTGCAACGCGACAAAGGCCGGATTGAAGCGTTCGATGTGGCCGATCTGCAAGACCACGCCTTTGGCCGCCGCCAGCGCGATCATCTCGTCGGCTTCGGCCACCGTGCGCGCGATGGGCTTTTCGACCAGCACGCCGACGCCTGCCGCGAGAAACGCGCAGGTCACTTCGTGATGATTGACGGTGGGTGTCGCGACATTGACGGCTTCAACTTCATCAAGCAGTTCACGGTAATCGGCGACAAAACGGGTGTCGTATTGTTCGGCAATGGCGCGGCCCTGGGCTTCGTGGGTATCGCACACGGCCACGAGTTCCGCCGTTTCCAAGCCGGCCAGCACGCGCGCGTGGGCACGTCCGAGATGGCCCACGCCAATGACGGCAGTCTTCAGTTTGGTATTCATAAAGTCCGTTGCAGTAAGCAGAGTCGGTTTCAAGTTTCCGCAAGTGAATGTTACTCTAGCGCGTCATTCAAGCAAAATTGGCACGCAAAATTCGACACAAGATCAAATAAACATAGTGCAAATCGCAGAGCGCACCAGCATTGCGCTAACCAATTCACCCACCCGTTTTTATTTGCCCGCCTTGGCTGTGCTGTGCGCGCTGGCGTACTTTTACGGCCTCGGCAGCCTGCCTTTCTTAGGCCCGGATGAACCCCGCTACGCCCAGGTCGCCCGCGAGATGTACGCCTCTGGCGATTGGATCACGCCGCGCCTGGCGGGCATTCACTGGTTTGAAAAACCGGCGCTGACTTATTGGCTGGCGGCCTTGGGGTACACGCTGTTCGGCGTGTCGGAATTTGCCGCCCGCGCGGGCGTGGCCTTATTGGCCAGTGCGGGCGCGTTCCTGTTGTACTGGTTTGGGCGGCGCGTGCATTCGGCGCAGTTCGGGTATCTGAGCGCGGCGGCGTTGGCGACCTGCGGTTTGTGGATTGGATTTGCGCGCGGCGCGACGTTTGATTTGCCGCTCTCAGTCTGTTTGGAGGCGGCGTTGCTCTGCTTCTTTTTGTGGGAACGGCAAGCCGATCAAGCGGCGCGCACGGATAGACTGTGGTGGCTCTTCTGCTTGGCGCTGGGCGGCGCGGTGCTGGCTAAAGGCTTGGTGGGGATCGTGCTGCCCGCCGCCATTATCGGGGTGTATCTGCTGTTGACGCGCCGTTTGCTGATCGTGTTGCAGCCGCGTTTGCTCTTTTTCGGGGCGCTGCTTTTTCTGGCGACAGCGGCGCTCTGGTATGGGCCGATGTTTTGGCGGCACGGGCAGGAATTCATCAACGAATTTTTCATCGCGCACCACTTCCAACGTTACACCAGCAACAAATTCAAACATCCGCAACCGTTCTATTTTTTCTTTGCGGTCGTGCTGGCGGGCAGTTTTCCGTGGACGCCGTTTTGGCTGCTGAATCTGGGACAGACCTGGCGCGCGCGCGCTGGCTTGTTGAATGATGAAACGCAGCGGCTGCGGTTGTTCTTATGGCTGTGGGTGCTGGCGCCGCTGGCCTTCTTCTCGTTTTCAGGCTCGAAGCTGCCGGGCTACATTCTGCCGGTCTTCCCCGCCCTCGCCTTGCTGGTAGGCCAGCAATTGTTGCCGCTGTTTATGCCCCAGGCGCGGTCAAAAACGCTGGCGCTGTTACCCGTACTCTTCGCGTTGATCGCCGTGGCCGCGTATGTGACCGGGTGGCGCGAATTAGGTCTCAGCCTATTCTCCATTCGGCTCATCGCCGGGCTGGCTGTCTTGCTGGCCCTGGTGCTCTCGGTGTTGTTGTGGCGCGGACGGACGGCGGCTGCCGTTTTATGCGTGCCTGTGGCGCTTGTCAGTTTGAGCGCGGTGATTACGCACGAAATCGCGCCGGCCCTGGGCCGCGTCGAATCGCTGGCGGCGCTGGCGCAACAAGCCAATCAATCCGCCCAACCTGGCGAGCGCTTGCTCTTTTATATCAACTCTCATCACAGCGTAGATTTTTATGCGCCGCAGTTGCCCTTGCGGGATGAGCATGCCGAGTTGACGGCGGCGCTGAGCCTGCGCGAAATTGAAGAGCAAGTGCGCCAACACGGCAGCTTGTTGGTGCTGACGCCGCAACGCTGGTCGGCGGATGTGCTGGAAGCCGCCGCGCTGACGGTCGAACGGCTCGGGCAAAGCGCTGGCGAACCGCGTTGCACGCCAGGTTGCGATTGGCTGTTGTTGCGCGCGCGGCCAAAACATTGATCTCTCTCCCACGAAGGCACACGAAGCAGCACGAAGAAAACATCGGTTCACCTTCGTGCTGCTTCGTGCGCCTTCGTGGGAGCGTTCCCCAGGAGTGATGAAGTTTTGCAATTCTCTGACGACCATCTGATTCAGGCGACGGCGGCAGACGCGACGATACGCCTGCTGGCCGCCGTCACCACCAACCTGGTCAGCGAAGCCTGCCATAAACACCGCACCTCGCCGACAGCTTCGGCAGCCTTGGGCCGCACGTTGACGGGCGCATTGTTGCTGGGCCGTACACTCAAAGACCTCGAACGGCTGACACTGCGTTTCGATTGCTACGGCCCCATCGGCAGCATCACTGCCGAAGCCAGCGCCCACGGCACTGTGCGCGGTTATGTGCGCAATCCGCTGGCCGAGGCCGAAGCGGTCGTGCCGGGCAAGCTCAACGTCAAAGGCATCGTCGGCGCGGGCACGCTGCACGTCATCCGCGAGGCCGGGATCGAGATCGGCTTGTCAAAAGAACCTTACTACGGCTCGGTGCCCATCATCTCCGGCGAGATTGCCGAAGACCTGACGCATTATCTGGCCGTCTCTGAACAAATCAGTTCGGCGCTCTCGCTGGGCGTCTTTGTCGAACCCGAACAGGAGCGCGTCACGGCGGCGGGCGGTTATTTGTTGCAGGTGATGCCCGGCGCGGACGAAGAGACCATTGCCACCTTTGAACAAGCCATCCTGGCCGCGCCCCATCCCACCGAAATGATCCGCAATGGCGCCGACGCGCGCGCCTTGCTGGAAACCGTCTTCGGCAACCTGCCCATTGACGTGCTCGAACGCAGTCCGCTGGAATTCCGCTGCAACTGTTCTTATGAACGCGCCGTGCGCATCATCTCCAGCCTGGAACGCGCCGAGATCGAAGACATGCTGGAGCAAGACAACGGCGCCGAACTGACCTGCCATTTTTGCAGCTCGGTCTATTACCTGGACGAAGCGGCCCTGCGCCTGATCCTGCATCCACCTGAGCCGTTGGTGATGTGAGTTGGCTGGCAGATTGTTCTCAAACACCCCAAGCGGCCCGTCTATCTTTTAGACGGGCCGCTTGTTTATGAGGCTAATGCGCGGTCTGGGCACGGCTCACAAAGGCTTCGACCTTAGCCAGCGTATCGAAATTTTCCGGGCGCAATTCGGCGTCAGCGACCCGGATGCCGCACTCGGTTTCGAGCAGCGCGACAAAATCCACCAGCGCGAATGAGTCGAGCACGCCCGCCGAAAAGAGCGAGGCGTTGTAAGCAGGCAATTCGGTGCGCGCTTGCTGCGCCGATTGATGCAGATAGTTCATGACGTTGGTTGGTAACATGGTTGGTTCTCCTTCAGATGATTTTCGAGTGGTTTTCGCAAAGGCATTCGCGGGTTCAGTAATCGGGCGGTGTGTGCAGGCGTTTGAGCAACCGAAACCGGTTGTTTTTCCAAACAAAGTAAAAGGTATCCGGCACGTTTCTGTTCAGCCGCAAGATAAAGTTCAGACCGCAGCGCACGATCATCAGACGGCTATTCGCGCGCTGCTCGACCTCACTTGGGTAATAGGCGCTCTGGCAAATGCTGAAGCTTCCGGCCATTTTGTGCGCATCCGCCGTCGGCGGCTTGAAGACTTGCCCGGTGCGCAGGTCTACCAACGCGCCCACCATGCATTCAGCGCCGCAGCCCCAGCGAACCAGTCGGTAATGCCCGGCGAAGTTGGGCGGCAGCTTGGCCCCCTCGCGCAATCTGGTCCGAAACATAAACTCCTCGGGTCGCCGTAACTTCACCGATGCGGCCTTGCCACGCCAAACTTCGGCCACCGGATAATCGCTGAAGCGCGGCAGCATCTGTCTGCGCTGCGTTTTTGACGGATTGGCCTGCGTCAACAGCGCGCTGAGCAGGACAAAGGTGATGACTGGCGAACTCATCTGCGTCTCCCTCCACTACGGTGAATCAGCGCGTGACGGTTGCCAAGGGCGCGCTGGTGGAAGCGTTTTTGTGCGTTTCGTAAGCCTTCAGCAGCGCGTCAGACAGCAGCGCTCCGACGATCTCAGCGCCCTCTGCCGTTGGATGCAGATAATCACCGCCCATCAAACGTGGACGCGCCTCGCGCCAGCGCGCCACCGTGCCGTCGCCGCCCATCGCCGTGAAGGTATCGAAAAACGCGCAGCCGGTTTCTGCCGCCAACCGGCGTTGCGCGGCGACCAGTTTGGGAATCATCGGGCGCGTGATGATCGTGCCGCCTGGCCCGCGCTGGCCGCGATCCATCGGCGCAACGAACAGGAGCGAAGCCTTGGGCAGGGCCGCGCGAATGCGGCGCACGACTTCGCGCGTGTCCTTTTCGTACTGCTCCATCGGCCAGTTTTCGTACTCGCTCTCATTCGCGCCGTAAGCCAGGATGACTAGGTCGGGACGGCGCTGGCGCAGTTGTTCCGCCCAATGCGCTTCGTCCTGGTAATGCGCGAGCAAGCCGACGAACGCGCCGTTGACGCCCAGCGAGTCGTATTGCACGCCGCGCATGCCAGAATCGAGCGCGACACCGAACACGCGCACCGTGCCATTGCCTGCCGGACGCAGCGTCAACTTGTGTTCGCCGGGTTTGACGCTGATGTTCTGAAAGCCGGAATGCGTGGTCGCGTCCGCCGTCACAATGCGGCCAGCAGATGCGCCATCCACTTCGACTTCCAGCGCGCCGCCGCCGGGTTGCGCCAGGTAATACACATCGAACCCGGCGACGCTGTGCCCAAGTTCGACGGTGCTGAAACTGGCGTAAGCATTGGGCGCGCTGGCCGTGAAGCTCGCGCCGCCAAACCCGAACAGATGATCGCCGCGCGAAATCCACATCGGGTTGCTCTGCCAGCCGCGCGCGTCCTGCACTACGCCATCGTGCTGATACCAGCCCCACGGTTTGGCCGCCAAGACAAAGCCGTGCCCGGCGTCGCCAAACCGCTGTTGCAGCTTGCGCCGCGCCGTCGCCGTGATGCCGTCGTTGGTGATCGGCGAATCGCCGTAATGGCTGATGCGCGCCTGGCCGCCATCCGTCTCGACGTTTTGCAACGCGGTGAATAGGTGTGCGAGGGCTTGGCCGGAAGGGTCTTCGATCTCGCCGGGTTTGGCGGTGGATGGCGGTTGCGTTGAGGCTGCCACCCGCGTCGGTTGCGGCGTAGATGCGGGCGCAGCGTTGACCGTCGCAGGCGTGGTTGTGGATTGATGAAAGAGGCTGAGGACACCCGTGGGTAGAGGCAAGCGATAGCTGCTGAGCGTGGGGATGCAATACGGCAGCACGGCAAACGCGATGAAACAGATGAGCGTTTGCGCGGTTTTGCCGAACAATGTGTGCGGCATGTTTTGTGCGCTTGCCGCGCGCAGTCTGAAAGTGAGTGCTTGTGTAAAAATCATAAACAGCCTTTTCAATCAAATTTCTAACGGCAGTTACCGCGCGTGTTGAAGATGTACCTTGGTAGGTTGTCCTCATCATTCTCGATAGCTTTAAGCTTGGTACAGGCCCGATAGCTACCTCGTTTGAAACAGTAATCCTGAAAATCAAAGTAGCTTGCGCTTGCGTGAACCAGACTGTGAATCCTTGTGTAACCGTTTCTAGGCTTCTTTAAGTACAAGGTATCCCCCGAAAGAATTCCGATTAGGCGCACCGGTTTACTCGTGAAGATGCCCCAGTCGTAAATCGTAAAAGCGCTCCCATAGCCAAGCACAACGAGGTATTCGGGACTGCCATCTCCATTCAAATCGAACTTGTAGGCTCTATCAGCGAGTGTGCCCGGCTTGTGTCTAACTGGCTGAATGGTCTTCGCAACCATTCGCCTAAGCTGCTTGTTTCGCGGGAGCGGCAGCAGATCGCATTCCGCACTGATCGCTAAATCAAAGCGTCTCTGTTTAGGTTTCCAGCGTGGCTTAGCTTGCCCCGCAGCGAAACAATAGCCACCGAACGATAAAACAAGCGTTATGCACAGGAACACTTTGCCAATCATTGCGCCCTCTCAAAACCTCGTGTAAATGAACGGCACCACATCGCTGCTCGCCACGAAATACAACCCCGCGCTCAGCCCGAACAGCAACAACGCCTGCGCAGGCGCGGGCAGCCGCGTGAAGCCCGCGCGCGTCATTTCCCACACACGCTCCGGCAGCCAGTGCGCAGCAAATCCGAGCGCGATCAACAGCACGACCGGCCAGTTCAAGTTGGTCGCGTCCGCGCTCAACCGGCCCAACTGCCGCAACACGCCACCCGCCTGCGCCAGCGTTTCGGCGCGAAAGAAAATCCAGGTCAGGCAGACGAAGTGAAACGTGACGAAGACGCTCAAACCCCGCGCCCACGCGGTGTGCCGCCCGCTCAGCCAATAAGCCGTCTTGAACTGGCTGTGCGTGCTCTGCCACCAGCGCACGACGATCAGCCCCAGGCCGTGCAGCAAGCCCCAGATGACGAACGTCCATTGCGCGCCGTGCCACAAGCCGCCCAGCAACATCGTCACCAGCGTTGCGGCATAGAGCACTGCTACGCGCCGCGCCCGCGTACCGGCAATCGCAAAGAAAACGTAATCGCGCAGCCAAGTCGAAAGCGAGATGTGCCAGCGCCGCCAGAAATCGGGCAAATCCATTGCGCGATAGGGCGCGTTGAAATTCTGCGGCAGCGTGAAGCCGAGCAGCAGCGCCGAACCAAGCGCCACATCGGTATAGCCCGAAAAGTCGCAATAGATTTGCAGCGTGTAGCCATATACCGCCGCCAACACTTCGAGCGACGAGAAACGTTCGGGAAAGTCGAAGACGCGCTCGACCAGATTGGCGCTCAGGTAATCGGCGATGGCGATCTTTTTGATCAGGCCCAACGCGATCAGAAAGAGCGCCTGCCCGCCCGTCTCGGCATCCAGCGTCAAGCGTCCGCGCAACTGCGGCAGCATCTGTTTCGCGCGCAAAATCGGCCCGGCAATCAGCGTGGGAAAGAAGGCGATGAACGTCAGATGCTCGACGTAACTTTCCGCCGCTTCGACATCGCGGCGGTAAACGTCAACGACGAAGGCCACCGATTGAAAGATGAAAAACGAGAGGCCCAGCGGCACGAGCAAATTCAGATGCGGCGCGTTGACGTGCCAGCCCAACAGCGTCGCGCCTTGCGCCGCTGAAGCCAGAAAGAAGTTGGCGTACTTAAACACGCACAACACGCCGAGGTCGGCGCTGAGCGAAAGCGCCAGCAATAGCTTGCGGCGGCGTGGCGCGGCACTGCGTTGCAGCCAGCGCGTGGTGGTGTAATCCAGCGTCGAGACAGCCAGCAGCAGGGCCATCGCCTGCCAGCCCGCCTGCGCGTAGAAAAAATAGCTGGCCGCCAGCAGGAACAGCTTGCGCCATTCGACGCGCGCGGCGACCAGCCAATACGCGAAGAAGACCAGCAGCAGAAAAACGAAGTAATTGCCTTGGGTGAACAGCATAGTGGTTCGTGGTTCGTGGTTAATTGCCGGGCGTCCGGCGGTTTTGTTGCTTGACATATTCGGCGTAACCGTCACGCAGTTCTTCATACAAAGCGTCCGCTACCAACCGGTAACCAGTCGCGGTCAGATGCACGCGATCCGCTTGGGCCAGCAACGGACGTTGCGTCGCCCAACGATTGATCGAACCCGCGCCGCCCATTGCGCGATCCAGATTCCAAAACGCTGCGCCGTTGTCCCGCGCGGCTTGGCGTTGCGCTTCGATCACGCCGGCAAGTCGGGGCAAGCTTTGCCAGTGCCCGTTCATCCATTGCGCGCGGTCGGGTGGCGCAATGACCAGCAATGCAGCTTCCGGCGCGGCGTGCTCAAACCGTTGCAGCAATTCAGTAAAACTCTGGCGATAGGCGACGAGATTCAAATCAGCATCGCCCGCTTCGTTCGAGCCGTAAGCGATGACGATCAAAGCGGGCGCACGCCAAGTCAGTTGTTCGCCCAACAGTTGCCAGTCCCACAACAAGGGCCGCGTCGCCCGCGCGCCGTTGCTGCCGAGGGCGTCGTAAATCACGCCGGATTGCGCGCGTTCGGCGATCAGGCCGAAAACACGTACCGGGCCAGCCGCCACGGTGCGCAATTCCACGGTGTGCGTGTCTGCGCTTGCGGCTTCGACCGGCACGAAAAGCGTGGCAACTTCGGGCGCGGCCAACGAGAGGGTCGGGTGGTAAAGCTCTCCGTCCAACCAAATTTCGATGGCCCCGGCATCAGGTTGCTGCAACAGCGCGAATTCAAACCGCGCGCCCGGCGCGCTGATTTGCAGGCGCTCCCCGGCGCGCGTGGCCGTGCAGCTCAAGCCCGCCAGACCCAGTTGATTGTCAAATGGCAGCGCGGCCAGTTTCAGCCCATCCACCCGCCAACCCGCGCTGGCGGTTTGCGTAACGCCCGCGCGCACGTACCAATCCCAGGGGCGCGCGGCATACACAAACCCGGTGCCTGCATTGCCGAAATCGCGTTGGAAATGTTGGCGCAACGCGCCGGTCAACCCATCCGCCGCAACGTGCGAATCGCCGTAATGCACGATGCGCGTGAGCGCGACTTCGGCGTTGCTGGCGCGCTGCGTGCGGGCTAGTGCTTGATAAAAGCTATCCAGCGCGGCGGCGTTTTCCAGCGGCTGTTTTGCCAACAAACCTGTCGGCAACGGCCAAGCGCAAACCTGTATGTTGCCAAGCAAGGTCAGCAACACAAGGCTGGCCGCCATGCGCAAGCGCGGGTTCGTCTGTTCAGCGTTCAAACTCAGCAGCTTCATCATCGCGGGCAGTATCTTCAGAATGCGGCCCGGTAAGTACGCGCGCCGCACCAGCAACGTGGCAGGGGATCGCTGTCGGTTGGCGCGTCTGCCCGCGCCTGTTGCCTGTGGTAAGCCACAGCCGGTGAAGGCTACGGCTTACCACAGGCAACGGCTTCAAATTGGCTGAAGAGCAGGGCTTGCTTAAAATCAATCTCAAGTCAGCGCCCGTCATAGCCGATAAGCCTGAAAAGGAGAAAGCTCATGAATGTAAGCGCGATTGCGACAACAGCGATTTCCCAGGCGTTTGACCGGTTCAACACCGCAGCCGCCAAGGTTGCGGGAGCCGCCGATCCCGAAAATCCCGCTGACACGGTTGACCTCGCCGATGCGGTGATCGAACTCAGTTCGGCCAAGCTTGCTGCGGCAGCCGGGGTGCGTGTGTTTCGGGCTGAACAAGAGTTGGTAAAAAACACGCTGGACATTTTGGCGTAAAGAGCGCGCGCGCGTGGGGCGCGGATTTCGCCGATCAGCATGTTTGGTGCTGAAAAACAGAACCGGGGCCATGCAATGCATGGCCCCGGTTCTGTTTTCGTCATGAAAAGGCGGCGTTGTCTTGCGCGCCACGATGATCGCTTAGCGCGCCTCGCTCAACACTGCGCCGTTCACGCTGCGGGTTTGCGCGGTGTATTGCCGGGCGAGTTTCCGTTCGGTGCCGCTCTTGATTGCCAGATAGGTATAGTCGCCGAGCGAAATCTGGGTGAGGTAATGCTGTTCGCCATACTTGCTGAAGGTGAGCGGCGCGCTATCGCGGTCAGCACGCGTGATCGGAATGGTCGCCAGCAGCGCCTGCGCGTCAGTCTGTTTGCCGCGCACAAGCACAAACCGATGTTGGTTCTCGCCTTGAAACGCTTGAACGGTGTATTCGCCCGCAGGCATGAGTTGGTCACCGACCTTGAAGTCAAAGTCTAGCTTTAGCGTGCGTTTCTCAAAATCCTGCGCGTTGGCCGTCACCGCTAACGCCCAGGTGGCCAGCACCAACAGGAACGTCATTTTCACAAACTGTCTTTTCATTTTTCTCCACTCCTTCTAGATGAACTGGTTGTACACAAGGCGCACTCAACGCCGCATTGCGCGAGCACGCTCTCGTCACTTGCTTGCAGGCAAACAAACGTGACCGTGGTAACTGCGGTTCTGAAAACTTAGGGTTTTGTGGGAGCCGTGCGCGCAAAAACTGCGCGGGGTTTCTTGCGCCTACAAAGCACTGAGAGCGTTCCAAGAACTTGAATACCAGGCTCGCTCGGAATCCAAGGCAGCAGTCGGCGCGGTATTCAATGCTTGAAGACCCCGGAGAAAATATGGCGCGCGTGCCTCGCAACCTGATTCAACCGCGAAATTGAGATTGCTTAGCTGGCTTGCTGATGAATGAAGGGAATGGAAAAGCAAAACGGGCATCATAGAATGATGCCCGTTTTGCTTTTGTCTAAAGTCGGGGCGATAGGATTTGAACCTACGACCTCTCGGTCCCGAACCGAGCGCTCTACCAGGCTGAGCCACGCCCCGAATGTTTGTTTCTCAAAGACTGTTTGAAAACGAGCCGCATCTTAGCGGCTGGGTATAGGGATGTCAACCAAGGCTTTTTAGCGCGCGTGCGCCATTGGGCCTTCGTAGCTTTTCGGTCTGCCCGAGCCACCGCGCCGCACCAAAACAATCTCAGCCAGGATCGCCAGCGCGATCTCTTCGGGTGTCAGCGCGCCGATGTCCAGGCCGATGGGCGCGTGCACGCAGCGCAACAATTCGGGCGCGACACCGGCGCGTTTGAGCCGTTCGCGAATGGTCGTGGTGCGGCGGCGGCTGCCGATCATGCCGATGTAGCGGGCCGGTTTCTCAATGACTTCTTCCAAACAGATTTCGTCGTGGCGATGGCCGCGCGTGACGATCACGATATGCGTGGCGGGCGTGATGTGAATGGAACGCAGGGCTTCGACAAAATCCTGCGCGCGCAATTGCACGGCAGGGTCGGGGAATTTGTCGCGCGCGGCAAACTCAGCGCGGTCGTCAATCACCGTGACATTGAAATCAAGCAGCCGTCCCACCTTGGCAATCGCTTGGCCGACGTGGCCGCCGCCACAAATCAGCAACTCCAGCGGGGGCCGCGCCAGTTCGAACAGCAGGCGAACCTCACCGTTGCGCTGGCGGATGGCGTTGAGGTCGAGTTCGAGTGAAGGTAACTCTTCCAATTGTTTGACGATAATCTCAGCACGTTCATCAGCGAGCAAGGCGACGGCCTGGCGCGCGGCCAGTTCGTTGAGATCGGCATCGCCCAGCGTTCCGCCCAACAGTTTGCCTTGCTCATCAATGACCAGATGCGGCGTCTGGCGCGCGCCTGTTGCGCCCTGGACAAGCAATGACACCAACGCCAGTGAATGCCCGGCCTGGCGCGCTTCATTCAACAATTCGGCAATCTGTTCAGCGGTCAGGAATGGTTGAAACGGTTGCGGCCAGACTTCGATGAAGACTTCCATATCGCCGCCGCAAACCATGCCTTCTTCGTCGGGCGGCACGTCGGGGTTGTCGCGCAGCGTGAATTGGCAGAGCCGGGCGGCGTTTTCCTGCAAGGCCTCGCGCGCTTCGGCCCAGACATCGGCTTCGACACAACCGCCGCCGACGGTGCCGAGCATACGCCCGTCTTCATAGACCAGCAGCTTCGCGCCTGTGCGTTGCGGGGTCGAGCCAGAGGTGGTCACAATCGCGGCGACGGCCAGTTTCTTGGCCGTGGCATTTGCCTTGGCGACTTCGTTATAAACTTCATTGAGCGTGAGCAATCCCATAGTTCTCTTTCAAGCTTGCCGGAGCGTGTAAAGCACGACTTCGGGCGGACAGGCCAAGCGCACTGGCAAACCGACCATGCCGATGCCGCGTGTGGTGTAAATCTGAATCTGCCGGTTGCGATTCAAGCCGCGCGCGTAACGTTGACCATAGCGCGAATCAATGTGCGGCGCGCCCACGAGCGGCAAACGAATCTGGCCGCCGTGCGTGTGGCCGCACATCATCAGGTCTACGTGCAGGTTTTTTTCAATAAAACGCCCGATGAAATCGGGGTTGTGCGCCAACAGCAAACGCGGTTCATCGGGCGGCACCTCGCGCAACAGGCGCGCTTCGTTGGTGTCGCCATAATAAAGATCATCCACGCCAAAAAGCGAGAGCCGGTCGCCGCGCCATTCCAGCCGCTCGCGTGCATCCAGCAACAGATTGAGCCGCACGCGCCGGAACGCACGCGCCAGTTGCCCGGCCCCCTGGTAGTAATCGTGATTGCCCAGGACGGCGTATGTGCCGATGCGCGGACGCAATTCGCTGAGCACGTCAGCGACGGGTTCGATGTACTTGCGTTGCAGGTAAGTGTAATCGCCGGTCAGTGCGACCAGATCGGGCTGTTGCGCGTTGGCGAGTGCGACACAGCGGCGCAGGTAAGCGGCGCTGGTATAAAGCCCCAGATGCAAATCGCTGAGATGGGCGATGGTGAGGCCAGCAAAGGCGGCGGGCAGATGCGCGAGTTTAACCTCGACGCGCGACAATTCGACGTGCTCGTTCACGGCGAAGCCATAGCCTAAACAACCCGCGCCCAGCGTAGCTGCCGAAGCGGCGGAGAGTTTGAGAAAGCGGCGACGGGCGGGGTTGAGCAGTTGGGGCGACAAACCGTGGCTCCTTCTTTACGGCTGAAGCGCCGTGGCGTTGCGCAAGCGAGCGCTGACCTTGCTGAGCTTGAAGCTGAAGACGACCTCGGCACGCGCATCTAGACTGCGTTCGCCCATCCGCGCCGGTTCAAAGCTGGCCCGTTTGAGCGCTTCAACCGCGCGTTCATCCAGGCCGAAACCGAGGCTCTTTTCAACGACGGTATCCTTGATCTGTCCATCGCGGCGGAAGGTGGCGCTGACGATCACTTCACCTTCAAGGGCTTTTTCGCGCGCGCGCTCGGTGAATTCGGGCAAAAAGAAATGCAGCATGCGCGGGGCGACCAATTGTTGTGGCGATGCCAGCGCGGCGGCTGGCTCTGCCGTTTCATCGAGTGGCGGCGTGACATTGCGCGGACGTGAGGCCATCGGCTGGAAAGATGGCGGATCAGGCACCACGATGGTTTCGATCACCTCGCTGGGGTTGAATTGGCGCTGCACGTGCCGTTCCCGCATGGCCTCGGGCGCGGCAACAGGCGTGAGCGGGACTTTCTCGAAAATATAAAACGGCGGCTTGGTCGGCTCGATGCTCAGCAAGCGCCAACTGTCGTCAAAAACATTGCCCGGTTTCAGCCGCTCCGGTTCGGGCGGCTGGCTCAAGCCGACCATGCCGAATTCCTCGAGTTGCAAGACCTGCAATTCGGGCAGGACATCCGCCCGGCTTTGCTTGGCGCGTTCCTGCACCAGACGGCGCAAGATCAACAGGCGTTGGCGCGTGCGCTCATAATCGGCGCGGCTGATCTCTTGCTGCCGCAACTGGAAATCCAGTTCATTCAATTCCTCGCGCAATCCGGTCAAATAGGCACTGATGACCGGGCCATAGACCGGTTTTTGCGCTGACACGGAGCTTGCTAAAACAAAGAGAGTGGTCAGGAGCAGGACTGTGACGACTTGAGTTCTAAACATTGCCATTTACTACGGTGAAAGCGGCGGGGACATTCAACTCGCGGCGATTATGTCGTATGCTTTCGCAGCCGGTCAAGCAACTGTTTTCCCCGCATTGCACCATGCCAAACGCCGTACAAAATACAGCAAACCGTTTGCCAACCGTGCGGGCCGCGCGGCTCACCGATGCCGCCGCGCTCGCCCAGCTTGCGCAAGCATTGCTGGCGCACGAACGGCAACTCAATGCCCAAATGGGCGCGTTGACGCCCTGGGCGGCCAGCCCGGCGGAGTTGCATAAACAATTGCGGTTGCCAAACACGCAGTTCTTCGTGGCTGAAAGCGCGGGCGAGGTGGTGGGGTATCTTAAAGTCGTGGCGCTGGGTTTAACGCCCGACCGTCAGGTGTTGGGCTGGCGCGGCTGGTTGAAAGAAAACTGCATCAAACTGGCCCGCCGCGCGTTCGATCTGGTGTTGCGCCGTCCGCGCCCCAATCTCGAACAAACTGGCGGATATATCGCGGGGATTTTCGTCAATCCTGCCGCGCGGCGTGACCATGCTGGCCGCGCGCTGGTCGCTGCCGCCGAAGCCTGGTTGCGCGCTCAGGGCCTGGGCACCGGCGAATTGCAGGTGCTTTGCGCCAACACCATTGCCTTACAGTTTTGGGAAAGCTTGGGGTACGAACCCATTGCGCTCAGCATGCGCAAACCGCTGTTGTGAGACTGCCTGTTCACCTGTGTTAAGTTTGAAAAAATAAGGAGGCCGCATGACCCAATTCAACGCGACTTTGTTCCGCAGCCTGCTCACGGCTGGCTTGTTGCTCACCACTTTCAGCCACGCCGCCGCGCAAGAAACCCCGCCCGTCACCGAGCCACGCACCGCCGCGCCGCTCTCTTCCACCGAGACAGGCGCGTTGAATGCCTTGCTCAACGAAGTGCATCTGTTACGCCTCGCGCTGCAAACCACCAACACGGGCGCCAAACGGATTCAACTGGCTGCCGAGCGCATCCGGTTGCAACAGGAGCGTGTGGACAAGGTCAGCCGCGAACTGGAAGAGACGCGCAATCAAATCACCCTCATCAACGCCGATCAGAAACGCTTGGACGAAGCCAGCAAAGAACTGGAAAAACAGGCGCGGCAGGAGAGTTTTCCCGCGCGCCGCGCCGAAATCGAAAAGCAGATGCGGATTTTGCGCGTTGACCTGGAACCGCTTTCGATTCGCGAGACGCGGCTCAAAGACCGCGAGAGCCAGCTCATGGCCCAGCTTTCGTTTGAGCAAGCCAAGCTGAATGAGTTGAATGGGAAGTTGGATGAATTGGAACGGGAGTTTGATGCAGCGGCGGCGCTGGAACGGCCCGTGCCGGTGGAGCGGAAGAAACGTTAAACCAGCACTGTGCCGGTAGCCCGATCAACATCTGTTTGGCAATTTCAAAACGTTACGGCACAGCCCTGAAAGGGCGAAATTCAATAGCCGTGGGCAACGCCCACGGGAAGGGCGGATTAAAACATAAGCCCTGAAAGGGCGAAATTCATCATTCAATTTCGCCCTTTCAGGGCTTGCCTATCTTCGTGCTTGTTCCGTGGGCGTTGCCCACGGCTATTGAATTTCGCCCTTTCAGGGCTTTCAACTGACACGTCTCAAGCCGCCGCCTGCTGCACCACCGTCGCGCCGCGATACCACTCGACCGTGCGCCGCAACCCTTCGGCCAGGCCCACCAGCGGTTCATACCCCAACAAAGTCTGCGCCTGGGTAATGTCGGCCAGGCTGTGCCGGACATCGCCCGCGCGCATCGGCTCATAACGCGGCGTCAAATGCGTGCCGAGCACCTTCTGCAATTCGGCCAACAAGGCATTCAGCGTGATGCGCTCGCCAATGCCCAGATTCATCACCTTGCCAGCGGCGGCGGGCGCTTCGGCAGCGCGCAAGTTGGCATCCACAACGTTGTCAATGTAAGTGAAATCGCGTGACTGTTCGCCATCACCAAAAATCACTGGCGTTTGCCCCTGCAACAACGCGGTCACGAACTTGGAGATCACGCCCGAATAAGGCGACGAAGGATCCTGGCGCGGGCCGAACACGTTGAAGTAGCGCAGGCAGGCCGTTTCCAAACCGTAAACCTGCGTAAAGACCTGGCAATAGTATTCGCCAAAAAGCTTGGCGGCGGCGTAGGGCGAGAGCGGCGTCGGGGCCATCGCTTCCTGCTTCGGCAGGACTTCGGTTTCGCCATAAGCTGAACTGGAAGCGGCATAAACCACGCGTTTGACACCCGCATCGCGCGCGGCCAGCAGCACGTTGAACGTGCCGTTCACATTGCAATCGTGATTGAGCAGCGGGTCGGCCACGGAACGCGGCACCGACGGGATGGCGGCTTCATGAAAGACGACGTGAACGCCTGTGACGGCCTGGCGGGTCTGTTCGTAATTGCGGATGTCGCCTTCGATGAATTCGAGCTTGCCGCGCAGATGGGCGAGGTTTTCGCGGTTGCCGGTGATCAGATTGTCGAGCACGCGCACACGCTCGCCGCGTTTGACCAGGGCTTCCGCAATATGCGAGCCGATGAAACCCGCGCCCCCTGTCACTAAATACAACTTCTGCTCTGCCACAATGACACTCCTTTGTTATTCAACTTCCATTTCAACGGCTTCGATTGTGGAGGGCGTTTGGCCCCGCGTGCCGGCAGCCCGCGTTTCCAAACCGATACGCTCCGGCAGGCGCGCGCGGTGCGGTTCGACCAACTCTTCCAGCGCCTGGCGGTAACGTTGCGTGACCACTTCGCGCGCAAACTGCACCTCAACAAAAGCGCGTCCGTTCACTCCCATTAACTGGCGGCGTTTGCGGTCGGCTTTCAGTTCCAACACGGCCTGAGCCAGTGCCCGCGCGTTTTCTGGCGGGATGCACACACCACAACCGGCATGTTCGGTCAGTTTCCAAACATTGCTGCCCTCATCCACGCTGGCGATATAAGGACGCGCGCTGGACATAATGCTGTAGGTCTTGCAGGGCACCGAATTCTGGGCCAGCCCGCGCCGCAACGGAATCAACGCCACGTCACACGCAGCGTATAGTTCCGGCACATCAGTTTCGGCCTGCAACGGCAGAAACCGCACGTTGGGCAATTGCCGCCGTTCGGCCTCGGCCATCAATTCGGCTTTGCTGCTACCCGCGCCCACGATCTGAAAAAGAACTTCTGGTTGGCCGCGCAACAACTCCGCCGCTTCGAGCACGACTTCCAGCCCTTGCGACAATCCGACGTTGCCGGCGTATAGCACAACGAACCCGTCATTCAACCCATGCCGCGCCGCAAAGGCATTTTGGCGCGGCAACGGGCGAATGAAATCGGTATCAACGAAATTGGGAATGACCTCAATCTTGGCCGCCGCGATGCCTTTGCCTTGCAAGTTCTCGCTAAACTCTTCGGAAATGGCGAAGATGCGCCGCGCTTGACCATAGATGAATTTTTCGATCCGCTCCCAAAAGCGAATGGTGTATTCGCCGCGCAACATCCCCAAGCGCACCGCCGCTTCCGGCCAAATGTCCTGCACGTTGTAACAATACGGAATGCCCTTGAGTTTGCCCACCAGATAAGCCGTCAATCCAATGGTCAGTGGCGGCGACAGCACAAAGATTACATCCGGCTTGCTGACGGACAGCCCCGCCAGCGTCGAAGAGACGTTGAAAGAAAGATAATTCAGCAACCGCGCCAGGCCCGATTTGCGCGCGGAAACGTGGATGTAGGAACGCAGCACGTTCACCAATCCGACCCGGTCGCGTTGCCACAACTTGCCGCGAAACTCAGGCCAAACGGCGTCACAATTGTAGTGCGGAAACGAAGTCACCACCGACACCTCGTGCCCAGCGGCGGCCCAGTCATCGCATAAAGCACGGACAAGCGGGCCGTTCCCCTGGCATTGGTCGGGTTCGTAATAGAGGCTAATGACGAGAATTTTCATGCGCTTCGCTCGCGCGTTCCACTGACCGGTGTCTCAAAAGGGGCGGATTAAGTGCTGGGCGCGACGGGCGAACGATAGCGTATGCGATGGGCAGAGGCAAGAACCGCAAGCCCTGTTCTTGCGTTGAGTTGCGCCTTTTGAGTTCGTCCCTGGTACGCAGCGTTTCCAGCGTGCTCCCGGCCAAAGTGCCAACAAAAACCAATGCGCCACTTGCCAACAGCACACTGGAAGCGGTGCGTACCCAGATTCGCGGCTACTGCGCCAAGTCTTCAAAGTCTTCGATGCTCGGCAACTCGGTCAAATCTTTGAGCCCAAACTGCAAGAGGAAGTCCTTCGACGTGCCGTACATCATCGGACGACCCACGGTTTCTTTGCGGCCTTTGGTCACGATCAACCGTTTTTCCAGCAACGTCTTGATCGCCGAGGACGAACTGACGCCACGGATTTCGAGGATTTCGGGAATCGTGATCGGCTGTTTATACGAAATCACCGCCAGCGTTTCGAGCGCGGGCAGCGAGAGCTTCGCCGTCGGGCGCGACTTGAGATATTTGCGGATGAAGTCGTGGTGCTGCGGGCGCGTCGAGATGCGCCAGCCACCGGCGACTTCGCGGATTTCCAGCCCGCCTTGCCGGTCGTCGTAATCCTTGACCAGTTCTTCGAGTGCCGCCTGGACATCAGCTTCGGGCACTTCGCCCAGCACCTTGCCGAGTTGTTTGAGCGGCAACGGCTCTTCGCTGACAAAGAGCAGAGCCTCGATCACCGGCTTCAACTCTTCGTGCGTAGCCGTGATCTCTTCGGACGGCTCGCTGACTTCGATCAGCGAAGCCTCATCGGCTGCGAGTTCGTCGTGCACGCCGAGGATCAATTCAGCGGCTTCCGCGTGTTCAGCTTGTGCTTCGGTTTCGTCAATCATCAGCAATTCGTCTTCCAATGCGGCCAAATCTAATTCAGCCGCAGGCTCCTCGTAGTTTTCAATGGATCCGTTGATCTCTTCGTTCATAGTTCTTCGGGTTCGACCTCGCCTGCCGCAACAACAGATGCAACAGTCAAATCAGGCGTCTCTTCAATCACCAACTCCTCAAACGGCAACGCGGGCGCATCGTCCGTGCTTTCCAGCGGCAGTTCTGACGGAAATTCATTGGCCGCGTGCGCCAACTCCGCAGGCGACATCAGCGCGCCCTCATGCTGACGTTTGCGGGCGAAGATTTCGCCGAACAGTTCGCTTTGCACCAGGTGAACCTCGGCGTACTTGACCATTTCCAGCAACGCCAAAAAGGTCACGATCAATTCGCGCTTGGAACGGGACAGCATAAAGATGTCGCGTACATTGATCTCTTCCCCGCTTTCCAACGCGGCGCGAATCTGCGCGACCTTTTCGGCCATCGTGACCTCGTCGCGCTGAATCTCCATCTCAGCCTGCGATTCGGCGCGCTTGAGGATTTCGCGGAAGACGCGCAACAGGTCGAACATCGTCGCCACGACTTCGGGGTTGTGCTTGTCGGTCTCGAGCTGGCCGCGCGTGTAACAGGCCCCTTCGATCTCGCCGCGCGTGTAAAGCATGTTGGCCGCCGCTTTGAACTTCTGATATTCCAGCAAGCGCTCAACCAGTTCGGCGCGCGGGTCTTCATTCAGGTCTTCCTGCCCCGCCAGCGTGGGATCAGGCGGCAGCAGCGTCTTCGATTTGATGTAAATCAGCGTCGCAGCCAGCACCAGAAAATCGCCCGCCACCGCGATGTCGAGTTCCTTCATCAGCGCCAGATAAACCAGGTACTGTTCGGTGATGTGCGCGACCGGGATGTCGTAAATGTCTATCTCGTCTTTTTTGATAAGGTAGAGCAACAGGTCGAGCGGCCCCTCGAAGTTTTCCAGCTTGACGCGATAGTTGTCGCGGCGGGCATCTTCATTGTCGGGGGCCTCGGTGAGTGCGGTTGAGGCTTTTGCCTTTTTCTCTTTTGCCATTCGGTGAATCAGTACGGTTTGGTGAAGGAGAGAATTGTCACTGCGCAAACAAGGTTAGGTTTTGTTGACCTCGAAAATCAGTTTGAGCAATTGATCTTCCAACTCGCGCCAGGTTTTTTGCGCATCGGTGCGGTATTTCGGATTGCTCAGGTCAACGGCCAGGCCATGTCCTGTGACGCTTGCTTTGAACCCGTAGTAAGTATCCTGAAGACTGTTCCATTGGCGTAGGAGAGGCGGCTGATCGCCAAAATATTCAATTGCCTTCCTGGAAACTGCAAGCAGGTTGGATAACTCGCGCATCAGGCGGTTCAGTTTGCGGCGCTGCTCATCATCAAGCTTTCCGGTGTCGCAACAAACCGAAAACTCGCTGAAAATTTCCTTGCCTTTGCTTTGGAAGTCGCGCAATTGCTCAATGACAAACCCTTTCTCGGCCCGTTGTTCGTCGGCGC
Source organism: Acidobacteriota bacterium (assembly GCA_016196035.1). Lineage (NCBI taxonomy): Bacteria > Pseudomonadati > Acidobacteriota > Acidobacteriota bacterium. The sequence continues at coordinate 50,290 of JACPYM010000074.1, forward strand.
GCTGCCGCGCGTAATGCGTAATCAGCAACGCGACGATCAAAGTCACCCCAAGCTGAAGCAAGGGGAGCAGGTCAAGCTCTTCTTTGAATTTTACCGGGATCCGCTGGCGCACCAGCAGGGCGGCTAAGAATCCAGCCACAAACCAAGCCAGATAAAATGGCCGCTTACCGCCGAGCAACGTCCCGGATATATTTTTTAATTTCATCCACTAGCAAAGGTTCGTCAAAGCATTGTAATTCCAGTTGCGACAGCACGCGCGGCACGCCGTATTCCCGCGCCAAGCCACCAAAAGCTTCTTCCAGGAAGGAGGTAGCATAACCCTCCGCGCCATCCAAATTCACAAAGAGCTTTCGCCCTTGTTCCAGTGCTTCTTTGAATCGTGGCTTCAGGAGTTTTTCTCTAAATTCCTCGCCAGAGTGCGGGCCATCTTTTTTATAGCGCGCTCCCGGGAAACGCGAGAATTCCTCCGAAATGTTAATGATGATCAGAGGGGATGCCTCAACATGTGGCATTGAAACCGCTAATTGGTTGTCCGTATTCATGTTTATGTTCATGTGGCTACCTCAATCAATTTTCCTGCTGGTGAGGCTATTTCCCAGTACCACAAAGTGCCAACGAACTCAGTTTTTAATGACCTAAGATCGTTCGTACCAACCTTGGCAAATACATCGTTCGTAATCACAGTGAGGTTTTCGACTTTCTCTTTCATCGACAGTTCATAAATCATCGGAATGCCCTTCCCGCGATTTTCCAGACCGGTGCTCGATCTAAGCTGCCCCCTGAGAAGATTGCTAAGAAAATCAAGGTTGTCTTTAATGCCCAAGCGCTGGGCAAATTTCTTCAATCCGGTCATGGTCTCCCCAACACTACGGAATATTCCTACGCCGTTATCAACGAAGGTAAAGCACGTGCGGTTCCGGTTTGGACAATAGGCCGATGTCCACCACTGTTCGGCATGCTCCCTTTGCCCTTTGGCGTGATTGTGAGTATTAGCCATCAACTCAATCAGTATGCGATAGAGGTCTTGATGCTGTTGATCCTGCCCATAAAGCTTCTCCATTGCAAAACTCTTCAATGAAGCGGCAATTTTTGGCTCTACACGGTAGTTTTGTTTACGAAAGATATTGCCAGCGTCATTTGACCGATAGACTGGCACATTTAACTTCAAGTACTCGCAAATCCCCGAATCCAAAAACATTTGCCTTTGCTTCGGGTCCTTTGGGAGCCAGCCGGAACTTGCGGTCTTACGATAGCGCGGATCTGCCAATACGCTTATGAATAAAGTGAGCGCTTCAGGTGTTTGCGCAACAACACTTTCGTGATTTACCTCAATCTTCCCGTGCTCGTGCAATTCACGTCTGACTTCAGCAATAAACTTGCAGAAGCCTTCAGGGTTATCCAACAACGAAAAGTTTTCTGGGGCCTGTAAGTAGTGCGGCTTGAGACGCGCAAAACGCCTCAGTGTTTTAACTCGGCCTCCTTGCTTTGGTGAATGCCCTGGGACACGCGCACCCCATTCGCCTCGGCGTTTCAAATACCGCTTCTGCCTAATTCTCATTCCCTCTACCCACTGTGAGGAAGTGTAGAGCTTTTTCAATTATCTAAGTACCTCCTATCTGCTGATTCAAAGACGGTGCCGCGCATTATAGTCCTCAAGCTCAGTAAATACCCAATTACCACTTGATCTGCATTGCGTCGCGCACCTCGCCCATCACCTGTTGGGCTTCTTCCCGTGCCTTGCGCGAGCCAGTCAAAATGATGTCCCGCACCTCGTCCTGATGCGCGCGGTAATACGCCAGCCACTTCGTAATCGGCGCCAGGTGTTCGATCAACGCCTCGGCCAGCGCCCGCTTGCGATCCACACAGCCGATGCTGGCGGCGCGGCAATCCGTGTCGAACTTATCCGCCACTTCGGCGGGCACGAACATGCGGTGCATCTGGCACACGTCGCAGGCTTCGGGATGGCCGGGGTCAACGCGTTTGACGCGCGTGCGGTCGGTAATCATCTGGCGCGTCTTCGCGCGAATCGTATCGGGCGCGTCGCCCAGTTCGATTGTGTTGTTGTAGCTCTTCGACATCTTGCGCCCGTCGGTGCCGGTCAGCTTTGGCGTCGCGGTCAGCAAGGCTTCCGGTTCGGGGAAGACCGCGCCGTAAAAGTTGTTGAAGCGGCGCACGATCTCGCGCGTCAATTCGACGTGCGCGACTTGGTCAATGCCGACGGGCACGTAATGCGCTTTGTACATGCAAATGTCGGCGGCTTGCAGCACTGGGTAGCCCAAAAACGCGTAGTTGCCCAAATCCTTGTCGGTGATGTTTTCGCGCTGCTCTTTGTAGGTCGGCACGCGCTCCAGCCAACCCAGTGGCGTGACCGCCGAAAAGTAGAGGTGCAACTCGGCGTGCTCCGGCACCAGCGATTGAACGAAGATGGTTGAGGTGTTCGGATCAAGCCCCGCCGCCAGCCAATCGGTCACCATTGCCAGCGTATTGGCCTTGATCTGCGACGTGTCGGCGTAATCCGAGGTCAGCGCGTGCCAGTCCGCGACAAAATAAAAGCATTCGTATTGAGCTTGGAGTTTGACCCAATTCTTGAGCGCGCCCTCGTAGTTGCCCAGGTGAAGCTTGCCGGTCGGGCGCATACCGCTAACGATTCGTTTCATTGGCTCATTCTTGCCGAGATGCCTTTTGTGTGCAACCCGCAACCTGGGTACGCACCGCTTCCAGCGTGCGGTCTCGGCGGCGAACGAACTGATGCCGAAGGAAAACCCTCCGGTATCAAGCGGGCTGACGCCGAGTCCGCACGCTGGAAGCGGTGCGTACCCAGGTCGTGCAATCAGCCTGACGGGCACAACTCGCAAATCAACAACTCCATCTGCAACTGCGGCGTCGCCAGCGAAGATTTCAATGCCACGTCCGTCGCGGCAATCCGCGCGATGGCTTTCAATAATGTATTGATGTCGGCCTTGCGCGCCCGCTCGTTCAGATACCGCACCGCGTAAGGCGACATGCCGACGGCCTTGGCGATTTCCTCCTGCGCGGCGTTCTGGCGCATCAGTTCTTTGGCGAGCAGCAGATTGCGGTAGCCGCGCGCCAGTGCGCCCAGCATCATAATCGCCAGTGTTTGCGGCGCTTCCGGCGGATTGTCGAAGATGTGACCCAACAGCCGCAAGGCCCGCTCGCGCCGCCCATCCAGCAGCGCATCGGTCAATTCAAAGTTGCTGTGTTCGCGCGTGTGCACCACCAGCGCGTCAATTTCCGCCTTGCCGATCCGGCCTTTGCCACCCACAAAACAGATCAGCTTTTCCAACTCGTTCGTCAGCCGCTGCAACTCGACGCCGACCGTGCCGATCAAGTAGGACGCATCGCTCATCTCCATCGCACAGCCGTTGCGTTTGACGTAGTCGAGCACCCAGCGCGGCGCACTTTCCTTTTCATCCAGCGGATCGAAGTTGACGACTGTCGCCGTCTTGCGCAGCGCCGTCGCAATCGCGCGCCGGTTGTCCAGCCCCGCGCTGACAAAGGCCAGCACTGTCGTTTCGCCCGGCGCGCGCAAGTAATCTTTGAGCAGTTCCAACTGCCGGTCGTCGTTGACGGCTTCAAAGTCGGTCACCACCACCATGCGCCGCGCTGAGATCATCGGGTACTGGCGCGCCAACGCCAGCGCCTTGCCCAAATCGCCATCGCTGACCGAGATGCGCGCAAAATTGAAAGCGCGCATCCCTTCGTCCACTGCCGCTTCCAGCAAGCGATTCACCGCCTGTTCGCGCAAGTAAGCCTCTTTGCCTTCGAGCACGTAGACGGGGGACAGCTTGCCCGCGTTCAGATTGCGGTCGAATTCGGCTTGGGCTTTGAGCGGATCAACTCCGGCTTGTCTTTTCATAACCTCAAAACCCTTCCAAGATCGTCGTCAGCACACTCTTCGCAAAATCCCTTGCCACGCGATCCACCGCTGGGCCTTCTTCGCTGAAGAACTGTTTCGGGTCAATCGAGATGTCGTACTGATCGCGGAAGATGAAATTCTGATTGTCGTAAAGAATCTTGTTTTTGGTCTGATCGCGCACGGTCAGCGCCACCGTGATGATGACTTCAAACACGCGCGCGCGCCCCAGATCATCCAGCACCACCGGGCGAATGAAGAATTGCTTGATCGTCCCCTGCATCACCGCATCGGCGCCTTTTGGGTCTGAAACTATTTCCAGGGCACGCGCCCGCCGCAAGGCTTCATCCACCATCGCGGCGGTAAAACGCTGTTCGACCTTGAAGCGCAAGGCCTGATTCTGAAAGGCCGGAATCGCCAGCGTCTTGATGTGTTTCGGCAAAGCGTCACCGCGCCCGGCGGGTTTGTAACATTCGGTAAAACTGCTGGTCGTCAGCAGCAATAAACAAAGACAAAACAACTTTGAAAATCGTGTCATACAGCTTTCCAGGAAACTACCGTCAAGCATTGCGAAGAACGTCTTCCACCAAGCCACACGAAGAGCGCACGAAGACTTGCAGGTTCAACGTTCTTCGTGCGTCTTCGTGTGGCTTAGTGGAAGGGCCGCTCACTCTGCCAGCCCATTCTGCTTCAACAACTCCAGCGCCCTATCCGCCAGCTTGATCAAATGCGGATGCGCGCGATTGCCGTTGGTCAGGATCGCAAAGCCCAGCCGCCGCGTGCGGTTGCCCTGCAAAAATGCGGTGTAGCCGGGCACGCTGCCGCTATGCGCGAAAATCTTGTCGCCGCCGCGCTCCTCGACCCACCACGTCAAACCGAAACCCGCCTCTTTGCCGCCCCATAGATTTTCAACCGGGCCGGGGAATTGCGCGAATTGTTTGGTCAGCATCTGCGCGTGGGTCTGCTCGCCGATGACGCGGCGGCCTTTGAACACGCCGCCGTTCAGATTCGCAATCAGCCAATTGGCCTGATTGGCAATCGTGCCGTAAACGAGGCCCGCCGGCCAAACGCTCGCACGCAAGCGCGGCGTGGCTTTCAATTCGCTGGTTTTTTCATCAGGCACATACGGCACTGTCAGCCGCTCGTCCATATCCGGGCGCGGATTGAAGGCCGTGCTCTCCATTTCAAGCGGCTCAAAGACGTGCGTTTGCACGTAATCTTTGAACGGCGCGCCCGACAGCCGCTCGACCAGATAGCCGATCAGCGAAAAGGCCAGGTTCGAATACTCTTCTTTTTCGAGCGGCGGACGCTGCACGCGCAACGACGCGCGCAGGTATTCTTCCAACGCCGGCGGCGCTTTGTCGGCCCACAGCGGAAACGGCCCGAAATCGGCGGGCAGGCCCGAAACATGCGTCAACAAGTGACGAAAGGTGACGGGCTTGGCGGGGTCTTCGTTTTTGATTTTGAGGTCGCCGAGATATTGGTTGACCGGGTCGTCGAGTTTGAATTTGCCCTGCTCTTGCAATTGCAACAGCGCGACGGTTGACATGGCCTTAAACGTCGAACCGATCAGATAGACCGAATCGAGCCGCGCGGGCGTTTTCGCCCAGAGATTGCTGTAGCCGTATGCCTGTTGCCAGACGATTTTGTCGCCGACGACCAGCGCGACCGTGCACGACGGAATCTTGCCGGCCTCCATCGCGGCCTTGATTTCCGGTTCAAGCGCGGCGACGACCCGTTCAAGGCTCAGTTTGGGCGCGGGGGCCTGGGCAAAAACTGTAACTGTGACTGAAAGGGCGACAAGGGTAAGGCAGCTTAACACTCTGGCGCGTTGCAACATTGATCCTCCTGACGAATTGAAATTCAGGGTCAGGAGTCTAGCATTAGTCCCTGGCAGAAGCAGCAGGCAACAAACCAATCTTCCCACGCGGCGCGGTATGGTTTGTGGACAGCCGGGTTGGCAGGCGGCACGTGAGGAACTGACGCGTAAACTCTCTTCAAGCCTCGAACAGCGCGCTGAGTTCCTGATAACTCACGGCTTCTTTGGCAAACGTGAAGGTTCCGTGCTGCTGCATCTCGCGGGCCGCGCGCAAAAAAGCGCCGTAAGCCGCGCGGGTCAGCGCACTGCCGACGCTAATGCGCTTGACGCCAAGGGCGGACAATTCGGCCAAGCCCAGTTGCACGCCTTGCAAACCCATCACGACATTCACCGGACGATCTACTGAACTCACCACGGCCGCAATATCTTCTTTCTTCGTCAGGCCAGGTGCGAACAGCACATCCGCGCCGGCTGCTTGATACGCCTGCAAACGATTGATCGTGTCTTTTAGATCAGGCGGTAAATCAGGTTGTCCGAACAGGAAATTCTCTGCGCGCCCGGTCAGCGTGAACGGGAACGGCAACGCGCGGGCCGCCTCTGCTGCCGCGCGCAGGCGCTCCGCCGCATGTTCCAATTCGTAAAGCGTCTCGCCGGGACGATTGCTGGAGTCTTCGATAGAGCAGCCGACCAGCCCCGCCGCCGCTGCCAGCTTGACGGTTTCCGCCACCGTCGCGGGGTCATCGCCGTAACCGTTTTCGAGATCACCGCTGACAGGCAAATCGGTGGCCGCCGCAATGGCCGCCACGTGCGCCAACATCCGGTCGCGGCCCACCCGGTTGTCGCATTGCCCGACAGAAAAAGCGTACCCGGCGCTCGTCGTGGCCAGCGCTTCAAAGCCCAACTGCGCCAGCAACCGCGCGGTGCCAACGTCCCAGGGGTTGGGAATGATAAACGCGTGATCGCGTTGGTGGAGCGCCCGCAAGGCCGCTCCTTTTTCAGCTTGTGTCAACATCGTGCGCCTCTGCATCAGCAGAAATGGTTCAACGGGATTGACAGAATTCATCCAGCAAGACGAAATGATACCTCTCCGGCATTCCTGAAAACCCTGTCAATCCTATGCCCATCTTCGCTGCGCTGTTTTAAGCCGCCGCCGCCAGATAGCGCGTCTTCAAAATATCCACGTGATACAACTCGTGCCCGGCGATGATGTGCGCCAACGCGCGGGCCGTGATTTCGTGTTCGCTGGCTGTGCCGCGCCGCAGCCATTCGGCCTCGGTGAAAGGCTGGCAAAGCTGGAGCGTGGCTTGGCGCACGGCGGCGAATTCGTCAAGCAGGCTGGCCAGCGTGCGCGCATTGAAATCAGTGCTGGCGACGTAATCGTCCTGCTCAAAGCCGGCCAGCGGCGTTTGGTCATTGCGCCCGATGCGCAACAGGCGATAGGCGAAGATGCGCTCGGTGTCGTTCACGTGGCCGATTAATTCCTTGATCGTCCATTTGCCCGGCGCGTAAGCGTGCCCGCCTTGCGCCTCGCTCAACGTGTGCAACAGCGTCAGCGTTTGCTCGCCCTGTGCTTGCAAGGTCACGGCGATGTCGCCCGCCGGGACGAGTTCGACATATTTGCCGTAATAAGGTGCGTATTCGTTTGCTTCAGGTTTCACTGTGTTTCTCCTTCTTCGAGTTTCATGGTGAAGTGGTAAGCGGCAATCCACCTCCGCTGGGTAAAATAAAACGGTGCGCGTCCTCTTTCAGCCATTCAATGAGCGCCTCACCATTGCCGCGCGACCGTTGTGTAGACGATCTGCCAAATCGTCCCGCCCGTTTCTGGAACGCCACATTGAAATCCGATCTAATTGAAGAATGCGCGTAATGCGGCTGGCCCGTAGGCTTGGAAGCAAAGCATTCTCCATTCTTCATTTTCAATTCTTCATTCTGCGGCAGAGACAATACTGGCACTGGACCTTTTTGCCTAAGAATGAAGAATGACGAATTGAGAATGACCGTGGCCCAAGGCTGACAGGGCTGCTACATTACGCACACTCTTCATCTAATTCGAGCAACTTCTCCATCGTGAAAAGCGGCGTGCCGCATAATTCAAGCAGATCATCACTCGTCCGCACGAAGCCGAAGCGTTCATACAACCAGATGGCGTTCGTGAGAAAAGGCGTCGTGCTCAGATGCATTCGTCTGAACCCGTGGTCTCTGGCATAGGCTTCGACATTTGCGAGCAAGGCGTTCCCGAGGCCTTGCCCGCGCGCCTGCGGGTGAACGGCCATGCTGCGCAGATACAAGCCATGCGTTTGCGGCACGGCGGCAATTGTCCCCGCCAACTCGTGCGCCAGCAGCGCCACCCACACCGGGCCTTCGTGCCAACGTTGCCGAAGCTGCTCCGCGGTGGGCGTGGTGGCCGCAAAGGCTGCCGGCGTGTAATGCGGTTCGTAGACAAGAAACGCCTGCCGCAAGAGCGCCGCCACCGCTACGGCTTCGGCCAGTGTAGCGGCGCGCACCAAAAGCTTTGACGGTTCGGAGAAAGTCATCCCGCTCTTGTTTATGACAAGGCCGCGCGCAACTGCCGTATCTGCTAGGCGTGCCCGCGCGCCACCCGGGTTCATAAGACGCGCGGCCAATCGTCATGCCGCCGATAGGCGCCAGGTCAAAGCGGCCTTTCGCAAACACACGGCTCTTGTCCGGCCCTTCAAAGCGTTTCAAAATCACTTCCAGCATGTGCTTAGCTTCCCTTGAGCTGCTCCTGCCTCAAGCTGCTCCTGCCTCAAGCTGCTCCTGCCTCAAGCTGCTCCTGCCTCAAGCTGTTCCTGATTGACCACGAACACGGCGACTTTGCGGCGCGGACGGCGCACCAATTCGCCGCCGCAATTTGGACAGATCGCCTGCATAACCTCTGTGCAAGCCGGGCAGAAGGTGCATTCATAGGTGCAAATAAACGCCTCGGCGCGCAAACCTAAAAAACCTTCGCAACGCTCGCATTTTGTTTTCATTTCCAAAGCCATCGTCTTGCTCTCTCAACGCACCGCAATCTCTTCGACTACCGACCAGGTCGTGCGCCCCAAGTCGGCGAAGTTTTCCAAGTCGCGCGTCGCCGCCTCACCTGCTGGCGTGGCCCACGCGGCTTCCATTGCCGCACGGCTCTCGAAATATAACTCGCTGACCACATCCCAGCCGGGAGGCTTTCGAGTGGGATCGTCGTCAACGAAGTTCTGCACATATTTACGCAACCCCGGCAACTGTTCCGCCAGCGGGCCGTGCACTTCACGAAAATAACGCGCAAATTCGGCGTGGCTGAAATCGGCGCGCCGATACACCACCACGATGAATTTGATCATCCGCTGCTCCTGCTCAATTCCGCCAGACGTTTTTGCAACTCGTCGCGCCAGGCCGCCGACAGCGCCGGGCACGCAGCCAACACCTGCATCGCCGCTGCATCCTGCCTGCCGCGATAGATCACGTCGTTGGCTGCCGCAATCGTCCATTCGGGATGCGGGCGTTCGACCAGTTCAATCGACATACCCGCCTCGACCGCGCCTTCCTGGATGACGCGCAAGTACCAGCCGGTTTTGCCGGCGGCGATAACTTGGGCGGCGAAATCTTTCAGCCGCCAACGCCGCGCCAATTTCGCGCAGGGCTGGCGTGGTTGCGAAACCTGCAAGACCGCGTCGCCGATGCGATAGACATCGCTGATGCAAACTTCGCTTTCATCCAAGCCCGCGGTCGAGAAATTTTCGCCGAATGCGCCGAACTGCATATCCAGTTGCAAGGCCACGCGCCAGTGCGCCAGATGTTCTGATGGATACACATTGACGGCCTTGTCAGGGCCGCCGTGAAAGCGGCGATTGGCGACCTGATCGCCGACGAGCGTCGTGCGGCTCAACCAGACAGAACCGGCGACCGGCGCGCGGAAGATCGCCGTGCGCCACTTTTTTTCGTAATAGTCCGCCGCGTCTTTGTCGCCGTAAGTGCGCGGCTTGCCGAGCTGGAGCGAAAGCAATTTCATAATCCGTCGAACCTTGCCGTTGCGAGCCAGGCTGTTGCGAGCCAGGCTGTTGCGAGCCAGGCTGTTCGCGTGACACTTATGAGGCACGCGTGAAATCCATAATCCAGTTGGTCTCCCAACTTTTGCCGCCGTCCGGCGAGAACGCCTGCTCCCAACGAGGCGCCTCCGCGTTTGAAGCGTCCCATAGAAACCTTACGCGAATGGGCTGTCCGGCGAGGATGTCTTCCGCATAGAAAGTCCCGATGCCTGCTTTGAATGACCCGACGACGGGAACATCGAGTTTGCCAGGGCTTCTACTGTCAAGCCACCAGATTGACCAGGTCTGAAGGCCGGCATCGTAGGAGCGCAACGTAACGGCGCGATAGGTGCCAGCGGGCAACTCAAGCACGTTGTCATCCATGTTCCCGAAGCCGCCCAAAATCTTTTGTGCGACACAGCTTCCTGGAAAGGTCGTCCATTCGGTACACCCCGTCAGCCGCTCGTTTAACCGCCGGTGTGTGACGTTCCAACTTCCGATGTAAAAGTCGAAATCGGTTGGGATCATTGGGTCGTCTTTTTTTGTCATCGGAGCGCCTCTCGCGGAATAGAAAATTCGTTTTTAGATCGGTTTTCACTACGATGTACGGGAAAACCGCGCAGCGAGACAGTACCGCGCGCGTCAGCAAGCGGAGCTTTGGTAATTTAGCCAATGGTGCCAGCTTGACACACGCCGCTTGCTCACGCGCGCGGTACTGTCCCAGCGTCAACTGACTCCCGTAAACGCCATTGCAAACCGCTCTAAGACCTGCCGTAACTCGCCACGTGCGCGGGCACGGGCGTGCCGGGCGCGAGTTGCGGGTCGGCCAGGGGCGTGCCCGTCACCATCTGCAACGGCAAGACGCCCGCCCACACGGGCAGCGCCAAATCTTCTTCGTCATCCACGGGCGGGCCGGTGCGGATTTTGGCCGAAGCCTCGGTCAACGGCAACACAAGCACCGTCGTGCCTTTCAATTCCTGTTCATTCGGTTCGCGCACTTCGGCCCAACGGCCCTGGATGACGTGTTCGGTGAAGGCCTTGAGCGCGGCCATTTTCTCTGCCGCATCTTCGACCACGCGCGCTGTGCCGAAAATCACGACCGAACGATAGTTGATCGAATGATGAAAGGCCGAACGCGCCAGCACCAGGCCATCGGTCAGCGTCACTGTCACGCACACCGGAATGCCTTGCGCCAGTTGGCGCTGCATCCGGCTGGCCGCCGAGCCGTGGATGAAAAGCTGATCGCCCACGCGCCCGAAACTGGTCGGGATCACGAAGGGCAGACCGTCAACCACGAAACCGACGTGACAGACGAAGGCTTCGTCGAGAATGCTGTAAACGGTGGCGCGGTCAAACACGCCGCGCTGTGGTAAGCGTTTAAGGGTGGTGTTGGGTGTCGGATGAAAAGTGCTCATTCTTGCTGTCTCTTTCGGTTACGAATTTCGTGGTTTGAGAATCTCGACTTGCTGCGGAACCTTGAGCAACGCGACACAGCCGTGCTGCGACCAGACCGCGTGTACGCCGTTGGGCACGGTGTAAAGATAATCGCCCGCGTGCAAATGATCTTTGCCCAGTTTCAAATCGCCTTCGAGCACGAAGACCTCTTCGCCGCCGGGATGATTGTGGGCGGGATAGGTCGCGCCCGCCTCGAATTTCAGCAGGATCGTTGGCGCGCGTTGCGTCTCGTGATCAAAGAGCAATTCCTTGATGTAAACGCCTCTCACGCCGGGTTCGCCCAAAGGCCGCCATTCCACTTGCTGACTGCGGACGAGGCTGGTCGGGTTGACGGGTTGTGTTGCGGTAGCTTCAGTCATGGTTCTTCTCCTGCGTTGATTCCGTTTGTATGATGCTGGTGCAACACACCGTAAAGCTCATCGAATTGACGCCGTGCCTTGCCAGGCCGCAGAGACAGCGCGCCCCTTCGCCAGATCATCAACCACCAAAATCAATTGGTTTTGATGATCGCTGTAAACAACTTCGATATTGACGCCGGCCTCAGCCATGCGGCACGCGAGTTGACCTAACTGACCGGGTTGTTCCTGGTTCAAGTGTTGCACCAGAACTTCACGATCCGCCAGCACCGTGATACCTGCGGCTTCAAGCGCGTGGCGGGCGGCGCTTGCGTCTGCAACCAAAAAGTGAACGATGCCTTGCCCCGCGAACACAAATCCGCCGCCGCCTTCAAGACTGACCCCCGCACGGCCCAACGCTTCGCCCATCTCCGCCAACGCGCCAGGGCGGTGCGCCAATCGAATTGCCAAATCTTTCATGTGAATTCGCTCCCTTGCATGCCAGGTCGCAGATTAAGCGGGCCAGACCGGCTCGCAGCGCATCTCCGTTTTCACGGAGTTTGCGAGGTAACATTCCGCGTGCGCCTGCTCGTGCAAGGCTTGAATGTCGGCATGTGTGGGGAGACGGTCGCCTACGAAAGCCACGCGGGGCCGCAGCGTCACACACGTCATTACCAGCCGGCCCATTTGATCTTTGCCCATCACGCCCATTGCGGCATCAGTGTAATGGTCAACGCAAAATCCCCGCTGGGCCGCCAGTGAAAGGAACCACAGCATATGACAACTCGACAGCGCGGCCACAAAAGCTTCTTCCGGATCAACCGCGCCCGCGTCGGCGTAAGGCAGCGGCACCACATGCGGCGAGGCCGAAGCCGGCACTTGAACACCGCCGTCAAACGTCCAGATGTGCCTGCGACTGTAGCGATTGTCCGTAAAGAGTTGGGCGCCACGTTCCCACTGAACCGTGGCTGTATATTCACTCATGGGTTCTGCCTCCCGTCAGGCTGCGGCGCGCTGACCGTTGCTTGAGCTTTCCGAACAAAAAAGCTACCATTCAAAGTGGCCTGCCGAAAGGGCCAATTTTGCATTTTTTGACCAGTCCACTTGAAAGGCCGTCTGCATGGAACTTGCCGTCAATCTCAACACCAGCGCGCCGCAACCATTGCATCAGCAGCTTTACCAGGAATTGCGCCGCTCGATTTTGAGTGGGCGCTTGAGCGCCGGGCAGCGCATTCCTTCAACCCGCGCGCTGGCGAAATCACTGGGCCTGTCGCGCGCGACCGTAACCCAGAGTTATGAACAACTCGCCAGCGAAGGTTATCTGCAAACCGCTATCGGTTCGGGCACAACCGTCAGCGCACAATTGCCGGATGAGCTGTTGCAGGCTGCGCCAGTCAAACCAACCACGACCAAAGCGGCGCGGCAGGCCAAACCGAAAGCCCCTCCGCAGATCAAACTGTCGAGCTATGGCACCAGCGTGCTTGCCTTCGCCCCTGAGCCTGCGGAACCCGATCTACTGTTCAATTTCCGCTACTGCCGCCCCGCCGTAGATCATTTTCCCATCGAAGCATGGCGGCGGTTGCTGTTGCGGCATTGCCGCGCCGGTCAACACGAGTTGCTCGATTACGCGGCGGGTGGCCAAGGCGATCCCGCCTTGCGCGCGGCCATCGCGGCCTATTTGGCGCGCGCGCGGGCGGTCAATTGCACGCCTGATCAAGTCATCATCGTCAACGGTTCGCAACAGGCGTTGCATCTGTGCGCGCAGGTTTTGGTGGAGCGTGGCGAAACGGTCGCCATCGAAGAGCCGGGCTATTTGGGCGCGCGCCACGCCTTCTTGACGCACGGCGCGCAGTTGCATCCGGTGCCAGTGGACGAAGCCGGATTGCAATTGGAAAGCCTGCCGCAAACAAATGCAAAACCGGCAGCGAAACCGGCGGCGAAACTGCTTTACGTCACACCTTCGCACCAATTCCCCACGGGCGCGGTGCTGTCATTGCCGCGCCGGTTGGAATTGCTGGCCTGGGCCGAACAAACGGGCACGCTGATTTTGGAAGACGATTACGACAGCGAGTTTCGTTATGGCGGGCGGCCCATTCCGGCGTTACAGGGCTTGGCGCAAAACGCCAACGTCATTTACATCGGCACGTTTTCCAAAGTGCTCTTCCCCGCCCTGCGCATCGGCTATCTCGTCGTGCCGCCCGCGTTGGCTGATGTTTTTGAAAAGGCCAAGTGGCTGGCGGATCGCCATACGCCCGTGCTGGAACAACGCGCGCTCTGCGACTTCATCACCGAAGGCTATCTGGAACGCCATCTGCGCCGCATGCGCACGCTTTATGATCGGCGGCGGCAGAAGCTGGTCAGCGCGCTGCAAACGCAATTCGGCGAACGTGTGACGATCATGGGCGCGAACTCGGGCATTCATTTGATGGTGCGGTTGCGCAGCAAATTGAGCGATGCAGAAGTCATCCGGCGCGCCACTGCCGCCGGTATCGGCTTAATCTGCGCGCGTATTTATTACCTGGGCGCGTGCCGGGGCGATGAGTTCGTCATCGGCTATGCGCCGCTGAGCGAGCGCCGCATTCAGGAGGGCATCAAGCGCTTGGCCAAAGCGTTACTTTGAAAAAAGCCAGAAACTTCTTGCCAGTCGGCGCAAATTGAGTAGTATTTACGCCGTTGCCAGGCCAAGCGGTATGAAATCGAGCCTGGCAGCTTCCACAAAAAACAAACTAACGTAGCCCTAACAAAATCATTTTGGCCTGCGCCACAGGCGACAACTGCAACAAAGGTTTCCGCGAGCGTGGTTAGCACACTCATCACAACACACCTCTCATGATTGTCATTCCCGCGATTGATTTGCGCGGCGGGCGTTGCGTCCGCTTAACCCAAGGCGTGGCCTCCGCCGAAACCGTCTACGCCGAAAACCCCATCAAGGTGGCGAAGCGCTGGTGCGAAGAAGGCGCCCAGATGTTGCACATCGTCAACCTGGACGCCGCCTTCAACGTGGACGACCGCGAGAACCTGAAGGCGCTCGAACGCATCCTGCTCGAAGTCAACGTGCCGGTGCAATTCGGCGGCGGCGTGCGTTCGCTCGACGACGTGCGCGCGATTGACGACCTGGGCGCGACGCGCATCGTCATCGGCACGACGGCGATTGAAAACCCACAGTTGCTGAACCAGATCATTGACGAATTCGGTTCGACCATCGTCGTCGGCATTGACGCGCGCGATGGCATTGTGGCGCTGCGCGGCTGGGAGAAAATGTCGAATATCAAGGCCATTGATTTCGCCCAAAAGGTCGCCGACATGGGCGTCACGCGCATCGTTTACACCGACATCGCCCGCGACGGCATGCTCACGGGCATCAACCTCGAAGCCACCCGCGCCATCGCCGAAGCCAGCGGCATTCACGTGACAGCCTCGGGCGGCGTGGCGACGCTGGATGACATTTATGCGGTAAAAGAGTTGGAAGAATTCGGCGTGGATAGCGTGATCGTCGGGAAGGCGCTTTATGAAGGCGTGTTTACGCTGGAAGAAGCGTTGGAAGCGGCGGAGGATTAGCCAGACACTGACAAGTTCATCTTGCAGCAAAGCCCGACCGAATGTGTTGGGCTTTGCTTTCTGTGTCGCCCGTTTGTATCAAGAAAAAGCTTCAATACTTATTGAGCTGCGATAACTTAATGGCTCATGTGTAACCAGTTTGCATCGTTGCTGTCCGGCACATTCGTCGAATGAGCATCGCATTGATGCGTTTGGCGTTGTACATGGCTTCATAGGTCGCCACGTAGTCTTTGAGATAACGCTTGTGGACACCGCGAAAA